>JAGGXM010000171.1 GCA_021163045.1 Thermoproteota archaeon
CAATTTTTTAGATATTTAAATTTCGTTTATAAACTAAATTTTAATGGTGTTACTATGTATCTTGTTGTGAGAAATCTAGATTTAGAGAGACATAACCAGATTATAGATCTAATTAAAGATTATGGATTTGTAATTACAATTATTGAAAAAGCAGAGCACGGAAAAAATGTCTACTTCAGGATTCCGCCCTTCTATGAATTCATTGAGCTATATACTAAGAAAGGCTATGGACTAATGAACGAGCTTATGACTTTGATGAAGGATCTTGGTATTAAATTTGATATTCATCTCGTTCCAAAAGAACAGGCACAAAATAAGCCTATGATTTTCAGTTATCAGGGTGAAGATTTTGATTTCTACGTTATACTTCCTAGAGGTATAAAGTATAGTTTTGGTGATTCAATAGAACTTGAGGCGCACTTCAGAAATAAACTAGAGGTTCCCTTTAATGCTATGCTTGAAAGCGGTTACCTAATCCATATTAGAATCGAAGATATTTCAGGCGATACTCTAGTAGAACTAGCACCTACCGAGCGGAAAATGACGGAATTGACCATTCAGCCAAATGAAGAGTACGTTGAGAAGATAAATTTTGATACTGATGTATTTAATACAAGAGGAGTCTATAATTTAATCGTTAGAACCACTTTCATGAAGATGGAAGATAGAGAGGTCTTTTACCAAATAGAACCTATAGAAATAAGGATCGTATAACAAAATGTACTTCCAATGCCAACCGTAAATAAAAACAATTGTTTACACATTCATCGACTTATAGATTGAAAAAGCGCTAAAATTAAAGGATGAAAAATTGCTAATAAATGTCGAAGATTTCTAATAGTATGTAGAATGAGGGGATCGATAATTATTAGAAGCAATTTAATAATCGATAAAGCAAGGAAGTTGATTACGGAATTAGAAATCATATCGGATGAGAAACTAATATCTAGGATCCCTTTCACTTCTGGAGAAATTCTGAAACTTATTGCATTCCACAGATCGATCAATAAAAGTATTGTGAATGTTTTAGAGATCGGAACCGGTGTAGGTTATTCAACAGCTTGGCTTATGCTAGGAATAATAGAGGCTAATAGCATTCCTAATATAGTCTCTATTGATTGGAATAGAGAGAGAATAGAGATTGCAAGAAAGTATTTCAAGAAATATGGATTTGAAACCTTTGTAGATTTTAGAGTAGGGGATGCGAGATACGAAATACTTAAAGTAAATATCCCTCTAGATATCGTTTTTATTGATTCTATAAAAGAAGAATACCTGTATTATTGTGAAAAGCTTCGGGATAAATTGGTTGATGGTGGAATACTTATATCTCACAATATTTTCGGCTTTAAGGCACAATTAAAGGACTTTATTTCAGAGATTTTTAATAAAGACCGATGGATAACTACTATTATAGAATCTGATAAAGAAGGACTCAGTATCTCAGTTAAAATAAAAAGTAAAAGAAATGCGAAATCTTAAGATTCAAAACCTATTTGAATGATCTCTTTAGCAATTTTGTCTGCTGAGTTTCTCCTAACGAACTCCTCAGCATACTTTAACGTCTCAGTTATCTTACCTTCGAAAACTTCCATAATTTTCCTCTCAAGTTCAGAAAGCGTTTTGTATTTAATGACCTCTTTGTCGAATGTGAGGAAGTATTCACTATCTGAGCAAAGAATCGGCTTAAGAGCGCCTATACATAAGTGAGCTGTACTTGATACAGCAATGTGCTTTGGATGCCCCCTATTTAATAATATAGCATCAATTGCACCGAGATACTTGTATAGCTCAGCGATAGGTGGACGAGCTAGAATTACCTTTATGAATTTGTATGCTTCCTTAAGTGCATTTAAGAGAATAAATCTTTCCATATTTCTAACTAAACATAGATACATAAGAGAGGGATATCCTTCCTTTAGGCTTCTAAGGATATTTAAGATATCCTCAATTCCATAGAACCGTCCAAAAGTAAAAATTATCTTCGCGTCTTCTGGTAATCCCAGCTCCTTTCGAAGGGTTTCTTTATCTCCCTTTTGTATTGGATGACATGGAAATGGAACTACGCGAATAAGATCTTTTGGAAATACCTTCGAGAATAACTCCTTATATCTTTCATCGAAAACGGTAATAGCATCCCAATCGAATTTTGAGAAGTAAGGGTTTGCAGGAAGAATCCCTTCATGTAGAATTGCAACAGTTTTTGCCTTTTTCTTTATTTCTGGAAAGATCTTTAGAAACTTTCCCAGAGGAATAGATGTGGGTTTTTCGACTAATAATAAATCATAGTCTGCTTCCAAAATGGGTTTAGGATCCAAATAGAAAGAATTCAGTAATTCTTCATTTGTATAACGATCTCCATAGCGTAAAAACGAAAAATTCCTAATGACATAATCCTCATCCTGAGTATAAAAGAAGTAGCTTCTACGATCCTCATAGAAACGTGGCGCAAAAACAGTTAATTTGTGTCCCTGCCTTAATAATGCTCTTCCTATGAGTTCTCCATGAATTCCGACACCACAGCAAGTATTCCAACTTGAAATAAGAGCAATTTTCGCCATAAAACCACCTATAGAATATTTTCATAAATTGATAACATCGGCTCATATATTATAAAAATTTACTCAAAATTAGAGTAAAAATTATGAATTTTAATTGAAAATTGCTATTAAATTTGCTATAAATAATTGCGTTTTCAATTTTATACCACAAATATATGAATATTCATTCTTTATTGACCTTTATCCCAGAGAGATACAGAGCTCAACTACTTATT
Organism: Thermoproteota archaeon; assembly: GCA_021163045.1. Classification (GTDB taxonomy): domain Archaea; phylum Asgardarchaeota; class Njordarchaeia; order Njordarchaeales; family Njordarchaeaceae; genus Njordarchaeum; species Njordarchaeum guaymasense. The sequence continues at coordinate 2,777 of JAGGXM010000171.1, forward strand.
ACCCCACAAGAGAATATTTATTTATCTTTACAGAACTCTTTAATAAGCAGGAATATTAAGAGCTTTCGGTGGAGGAATTGCAAAGAAAAGCATATGTGTTTGATCTAGACAGTACGCTTATACAAAATAGATCCTTTAGATATGCTCTTGAAAAGATTCCATCGGTCTTGGGAATGAATGAAGAAGCAGATCTATTTAAGAAGAAATTTTTTGAGATGTATTATAACCTCGTTAGGAGGGGTACGCTGCATGAAGCTTTCGAATGGGATCTATTAACGAGACATACGGCAGAGAAACTAGGGGCCACCTGCCCAGAAGATCTATTTCATAGGCTTATGCTTGAGGGGTTAGAAAAAAATTTAGCTACGGTGAAGAATGGAGCTATAGAGCTAATGAGCTGGATAAGGGAATCTAATAATATAGCAATACTCTTAACTAACGGTTATCGGAAATATCAGATACCCTCATTAAAAAAGACTCAATTAATAGATTACTTTGATTCAATACTAGCTGCGGATGATTTAGAAAAGCTAAAACCAAGTAAATCTGCTTTTGAACAAGCAGTATGGCAAGCCAAAAAATTTGGTGCAAATGATATAGTATACATTGGGGATCATCCATACTTTGATGTCTATGGCGCTTTAAACGCAGGGCTTAAAGTGATTTTTTGGATTACAGAGTATCATATGCCTAAAAATTACAAAGTGGAGGATTTAGCTAAGGAAATCATCATGTATACAAAAGAAAGATATGGAATTAAACTAGATTTAACAAAATTCCATAATAGAAGCATTCACGTCATAAGTTCGCTAAAGATGATACTCAATTTAGAAAATTTAAAAAGAGGAATTAAATAGAATCATTAAAGGTCATTTTAGCGTCTTGTATATGACTAAAAGGCCAAAATAAACAGATCAAAAATATATTTCTCACTTTAATAAAAAGCACTACCATGTAGAAATCTTCTCGAGACTAATAATTCCAAAAATACATTAGCTAATGATAGATAAAA
>JAGGXM010000134.1 GCA_021163045.1 Thermoproteota archaeon
ATCTAAAGAGAGTGCTCTAAAAATCTTTCTGCTTGTTCCTTCACCAAACTAAACCAAGAGTCGATCTTATCCTCGAAAACGTGTTTCATTTTTTCAGGAATCGGTTCATTTTTTCGCAACTCGCTTGAGAGGTCTTTAAGTTCTTTCATGATCTGATCAGACACGCTCTTGAAGATAATGTCTCCTTTAAGGATCTCTATTACCTCATGGATAATATCCAACACGTCTTTTAAGCTCATATCAACGAGAATAGAATCTTTTGCAGTTAATAATTTCTTCTGGCATTCAGTAACCAATGACAGTATTGTTCGTACTCGTGCTGTTGTAAGAGTCTTTTTCGAATATTCTGTGACAAGCTCCTTTATTGTTGATTTCAAAGACAAAAGATCCTGCATATTTTCCTTAGTACTAGGGAATTCAAGCTCAATATTTTTATCATGAATCTTTATTACAAAAGAGAGAGGTTTTTTTCCCTTAATACTAGCTACTGTCATTCTTGCAATCAACCTATTATCATCTCTTTTTTCGATAAAAGCCCCCATCGTTGCCAGTTTTTTGATTAAATAATCAAATAGAATCCTCTTATCAAGATTTTCAAAAGATATTATTGTTCTAAGTCTATCCTGCTTCTTTTTATCAATAACTTTTAGAGTCGCTTTTTTACTTGGTAGAAATCGCGTTTCTAAAATGAATCTTAGAATATCAAGATTGTCGCCATCTCCTAGAATAAAATCATATGGAAATGTGATGGCGAGGGTACTGAGGATTATAGTATTCCTAGTTTGATTATAAATTGCAGCAGGAAAATTATTTGCAATCATGGAGCCAACTACAATATTTTCGCTCGAATGTGTGCTAAGTGCATAGCTATTAATAGTCGAAGGAAAAATGGCTTTTAATCCGGGATTTGGAAAAAGGATTTCAATGAAAGAATCGTTGGATATGAGGGGTCTATTAAGATTGAATTCAATATCAAAAGAGGTTTTTAAGATCGAATTAAAAGCAAGGAAATCATTCCAAGTTGATTCTATTTTTGGAGCAAATATAGTAATCTTTGAACCATAATATTTTGGATTAGTGGCCTCTGTTACTATCACTATATCGCTATTCTTCTCTTTTTTAGACAATTCATACCCCAAGTACCTGAGCGAAAAAAGCAGATGAGGAGCTCTTTTTCCATAAATATAAAATGTTCCCAAATCGGGCATATTTTTGATAAAATCGAGATTAGAGATTTTTTCCGGCAAATTTTGGGCCAAAACATCTATTCTAGTTATGTTTCCTCTTTGAGAAATGGATAGGATAGGGTAATTCTTTTCACCTTCTATCTGAATGTAGTCTCCTGGAAGAATGGAACCTTCTATTAATCCATGTATATAGATTGACCACAGGTTTCTATTGCTTTTATTGATCCTTAGAATTTCCATAATATCACCAAAATTAATGTTCTTCAGCGAAACTATGTGCTAGGTCGATTGCAGTATCTAAAATTTTAGATGATTTTCGTACGCCTTCTTCCATGTATATGTCAATTAGAGTATCTATCAACGAGTTTATTTTATCAAGCTTGATGAATTCTTTCTTGTTTTCCATTATAGATGAAATAAGTTCGATGTAATTCTTTGGAATATTATCTTTAATGACTCTAGATTTTCCATTTAAATCATATGTCTGTTTTTCTTCTAAATCTATTCTTATGAATCCTTTCTCAGGGAAATATCCAGAAGGATGAAGAAAGGTGATATTCGAATTTTCTTGCAGGGCATCTACAGAAAAAGAGGTTAATGAAACTTGGCTTTTAATCTTCTTAGGTACTAAGAGTAAAAACGATGCTAAGAAATCATATGAGGAGATTTTACTTTTATTAGAGAAAATGTCTGTTGTATCTATATCATATGTCGGTTGCACAAAGATTATTTTTCTTCTCGAAAAAATGCCCGAAAGAAACGCGGTTATAAATTTAAATGGAAATCTCTTGAATAAAAATTTTTCAAGAATGTTTAGGAGGTATTTTTTACCTTTGATTATCATTTCGATAAGATTTTCTCTGGGGATTTGTATCGGACGAAGTGTATCTGCATCTTCTTCAAGGAAGAAATCTTTTAAAGAAGCCACGTATGGGACCATTTCATAAATCGTTTTTGGCATAATAAGGACATGGGCACGCCATCTAGCTGGTCGACCAAATTCATCTCGACCAGCATATGTAATATAACTTATACCAATTCTCCCAGTTGGTAGTGGGAAAATTTTTAATGCTCGTTTAAAGTTGACATCTGGACCAATAACGCCTTTTGGTAAAGCATTTCTTTCAATACTATTTGCCTCTGATATATCGATTTCTGAGGATTTAGAGTATATATGGTAGTCTTTCCCCTTACCGGAGGTAAAAATCACATTATCAATCTTTATGTAATCACTTAGTAAAAGGTCATAAACCGCTGATACTTCAGACATTCTACCACCCCTTAATTTTCTTAAATTTGCTTTAAAAGCCAGAAAAAGGGCTTCTCTATATCAATTGGTGTTGCTGTTCTGCCCTCACTTCTGATTTGTTCTAAATCTCCGCCAAATGCTGAAACAGCGAAGAATTCATAATTCTTAAGGTAGTAGAAAACTTGTGATAAGTTAAAGACGGGTACCGTATACTCAAAGAAAGCTTTTTTGGGATCCTTAATGCCGTAAATATCATTTTTAGTAAAGGCAAGAGCTAATGGCTTCTTTGTTCTTTTTTTAAATTTCTCTGTAAGATATTCAATAAGCTTATATATTAACTTAACTTGCGTGACATGTTTATCTGGGTCCCTAGTTGGTTCTACTAGGAAGAGATATCCATCTCCAACATCAATTAATGCTTTAAAGACGTCGCCCATTCTTTCGATATCGCCTCCCGCAACATCATAAGTTCTGAGTTCAATTTTTTTTCCATCAACCTCCATACTTAGATGTATGAGCAGGCGTTCATATGTTTTGTTGGGCGGTGGGCCTTCGCCTCTTAATATCCAATTCATCATTTGCATATAGTAATCATATCCAGATAGAACTCTTAGCTTCTTTATATTTTGTTGGTTAGATAGAATATTGACTAACATTGAAATATATGCTGTTTTTCCGACGGCTCTTATTCCAAAAATTGAGATACTCTTCTTTCTTGTAAGAAATCTCATTTGAATCCCATTCTGAAATCTCTGACCCAATTCTGTATATTTTAGTTATTAAAGTTATTAAAAAAATATCTATTTATTAGGTAATATTTA
>JAGGXM010000119.1 GCA_021163045.1 Thermoproteota archaeon
ATTTTAATATTATGCCGAGAAGTTTTTTTACTTCTCGAGAAATCCAATCGTTTATAAGAGATCTTCCTTTGGTTAGTAGTGCTGGGATCTCTACTGGAAATTTTATTATAAAATCTCTAATTTCCCTCAATTTAATTAGATCCTTGGTATCTTCATATTTCACGAAGATAACGACTCTATTATCATCACTTAGATTTGGCATAATGTAATTCTTAATACTTGCGAGCTCTTTAACAAATTTTTTTAAGAAGAAAACATCGAGATCATCGCGTATAGGAATCTTTAACTCTACTAGTGACGAATTTACTGTTTTTTTCAAAACAATGTTATTACCATTAAACTCTTGATAATTTGCTTCTTTACATTCTAAGCAAAACACGCAAGGATAATTAACACGACCCTTTGGGCAACTTATATTTTTTAATTTAAATGCTTCATCGATCAATTCGTCTAGTCTCATAATTCCTCACGGCCGTGATATTTATCCTTCAATATTTCAAAATATATTCTTAAACTGTTATTAGAAATGTTAATATTGATATCGAAGTAAAAACATAATATGATCTTTTGCATATGGATCTAATTTAATTCCTTCTAATATACGCATACCACCTGCTTCTAAAATTTCTCTTTGCTCTTTGAATATTTCATCTGGAGGTTTTGTTACATCAATAGATCTGGCTTTAATTGCTATGATCCCATAGCCGTTTTCTTTTAAGAAAATCTCCGCATTATGCAGAAAAATTTGTGCTTGGTTCGGCTGTGCAAGATCTGCATACAGTATATCAACATTCTCTCCTATATATGAGAAACTCTCGGGTAGTCGTGCGTCTTTAAGTAGAGGTACTATATTTTTACGATTTTCTGCAACTTTTATTAAATCTCTGAATGGCCTATGTGCAAACTCAATACCATAAATAATTCCATTTTCACCTATTATATCCGATATATGGCTCGCAGTAGTGCCTGAGGCAATACCTAGATATAGAACCCTAGAACCTGGCTTTATAGGTAGTTCTTTGATTCCGTTTAAAATGGCAGCAGCAAGTTTACTTCTATAAGGATTCCAGATTCTATATTCTCTATCATCATGTTGGACAATTTTTTCATCATATACTTTTAAGCCTGGAACTAAGGTTTCCGTTGCAATAGCAATTCGACCATCCTCAAATTTTATTTGAAAAACACGACTAAAAATTTCCTTTATATCGATTATTCCAACCATTTTAATTCCTCCTTCTTCGCTTCTTCTTTCGTAATTTTGCCTTCTTTGATGGTTTGATGTGTTTTTCTTTCTTTTTTATTGGTGGTTTTGGATATTTTTCTTGAATTTCTCTGATTCTTCTGTCAATTTCGGCAGTAAGTTCATCAGCGATATTGTTTCCAGTATAATAATCGGTTCTTGCGGCTAAAGATAATTTCGCTGCAAGGACTCTCGCAATTTTTCCTCTCTGCCACCATGGTGCTTTAAAGATTCTAGGATCTTGGAAAATCATACCATGTTTCGGAGGAGTGCCCTTACCGTGTAAAGCTCTAAAAAGAGCTTTTTCAGCACCTAAAATTTGAATAGTGCTCGCGGGCATCTTTGCAAGTTCGGACAATCCTCCTGCTTTTCTTATTAACTTTGCACCAATAGTCGTACCTATTATTGCCTTGATATTCGGTGCAACTTCTGTCATAAGAGCATCTAGATATCTTATAGTTTCTTCCTTAAGCGTGTATAGATCTAGAGCCCTCTTCGCAATTTTTTGAATTATCTGTATATCTTCCTGAGCGAGTTTACCTCCAAGAGTTTTTTCTTTAGCTAGTAATATTTTTGAAATTAAGTTTCTATCGACCCTAAGATCTTTAAGAGCCTCCTCCGTAAAATTCTCGATAAAGCCTAATTGGTAAACTAGTTCTAAGTAAGTTTTATGATCCTCAACAAGCTTATCTAACTCAGGAAAATATATACTATACCACTCTCTTACATGAGATATTAGCGTATTTATCATCTTTGTGAGGTCTTCGGAGATCGTTATAGCCTTTATTATCATTAAATCGCGCTTTTCTCCTACTTCTTTAATACGATACTTTGCGATTTCTAGAGCAACAGTATTCACGAATTTTACATATTGGGATCTATTTGTGAATGTTTTATTAATAAATTCATGAACTGCATTTCTTAGTTCTCTAATTTCTTTTCGATTGTCGGTTATGACCTTTATTCTAAGGCTTATGTTTAATCTAGAAACTAGGTCAGCCAAAGAGAGGTTATCTACAAACAGTGTTTCTGAGAGGCCAAAAAGCAAAGTTCTTAGCGATGTCTCGAGCTCTGGGATTAACTGTCCTTTCTCAAGTGCTAGAAGGATTTTTGCCGCTTTTGCTGGGTCCAACTCTTCTTTACTGAAAGGAAGAAATTTAATTAAATTAAAGTTATCATCAAAGGTTAGAATTCCTGGATACGTTATAGTAAGCCACAAGTAAAAACACCCTACTGAAAAATAGTGGTCTTAATTTAATAAATTTAGAGGTAATTTAAAAATTCATTATAGGATTTACTAAAAAATCTAGGTGTACTATGTGACCTATGCTTTACCACAGATTCTAAATATTATTTCAGAAAAACCTGCATTTTGGATACTTTATGGGAAACGAGGTGTTGGTAAGACAACATTATTATGTCAAATAGCGAAAGAATTGTCAAGCAACGTATGTATCTATCTTTCCTTAGTTCGTCAAAGAAGAGATCTTAAAACAATTCTAAGGCTTTTAGGTAAGAAAAAAAGGGATCTAAAAATTCATCTGACAAGAATTGAAGCATTCCTTGAAGAGAGAATAGAATTACTTAGAATAATTATCCAAAATAAAGATAAAAACTGCATATTATTAATAGATGAGATTCTTCCCCCTACAGTTCTAGCTGGCACTGAGTGGGAGCAAAGCATAACAAAAAAATTAGGTGTATACATTACACTCCTACTTTATCTTCTTGGAAAGGGTTGGTTTATATTTGCCACTGTACCAGAAGATCCATATAAAAAATTGCCGAGACGTTGGCAAGTGTTTATCGAATTTTCTACAAGATTCCTAAGATTAACTAGAAGGAACAGATTAAGACATTTATATGAAGTACAACTGGAAAGAATTCCGGAAGAAGGCGTTTCCTGGGATCCAGATAAAATTAAAATTTCAGAAAAAATTATAGGTAAATTCTTACTTACAGAAGAGGGGCTCTCACTAATTCAAGAGGATGAACTTTAGTCTTGCCCCAAAAAGGAACTAAGAGATATGGTTTAATAACTCTACTTACCTTTAATAATCGGAAAAAAATACGTTCTTTCGGAAGTGTTAAATGCCTATGGGCACTTGGTGGCGTGGTATAACGAATATTCTCTTTTGGGAAAATCCTATTTTTTAGAGTTATGAGCTTTCTTTTATTCTTTATTGTAAATTTACATTTTGGACAAAAAAAGGCATCTTTTCCTTTACTTTTCATTTTTTTCCCACAGGAAGGGCATATTGGGTTTCCTAGGACAATCTCGGGCATAATTGATAATGTAAAGAACTCTTCAGAATTAAGAGTGATATTATCTTCGCTTGTAGGGGCTATAGATCCCACAAGTGAAACAAGATCCCCCTTCCTTAATTTTGCTGCCATCATTTTTAAGTCGCCTGTAGGATGGAAAAAAACGGCTCTAAATTGATTTCCTTTACGATCTTTTAGATAAATTATAACTTTTCCGTCCTGTTTAATCGGGTCTAAAGTCAATTTTCCTGTAATTCTTACAGTCAAATATGGAGATGCAACTCTAATATGATCGATATCTAATATATGCACATTAGTTCCCTGATTGGTTTTAAATAAGCACCAACGATCGAAGGATTCGTGTCTTATTAAATTAAATCCAGCTAATAAAGGCTCAGGGAAGTCACCTCGTATACCAAATAGAACAGGATCCGGTCCATGTGGTGTAATTAGTATTCTACTTTTGTAGACATTATCATATGAAAGGAAATCGAGAAGTCTATCCATTTCAAGAACATCCTCAGAATACACCCTCCGCTTGGAAGAGAGATTTTTGGGTAAACGATACACCAAAATTTCATAAGTATAATCTAGAAGATCCGCACCAATTGCTGCGGAGGCGCCGATTATCCCCCTTGATTTTTCTTTATATGCATAAATTTCTAGAATTCCAAAATTAATTTTTCTAAGTTGAGACAAGACAGAATCTACAGAAAAAAGGTCTCTGACCGCTTTGTAATAGATGCTCTTAAATTGATCGGGCAAATTTTTATTGCTACTATAAAAGAGAACAACTGCAGGATTTGTGTTCCTAAAAAAATTATGCGCGCTATTTGAAATAAACTCTACAATGCTTCTTTTTATATTTTTAAATTCAGAAAATGAGATGGAAAATCTGAGAGCAATGGCAGCATTACCTCTCGTCTTCCAAGGGATATTAGGATTTAACCTTATAAGGTTAGGATAATCGATAAAACTGACTTTATTCCATAGAAACTCTACTAAACGGGCTCCAAGATAGGTCGTACACATACCGAAGGGTGAATCTGTATCATCAATACCAAGGTGAACATAGATAAACTCGTTTGGTTTTTCTCTTTTAATTTCTAAAATTTTTTTCATATGCTCGTGTGAAAATTCTCGAATACGTAGAGACCGCCTTCGAATGAACTCTCTTAGATATTCGAATGCATTTAACTTTGGATCCCTCTGAAGGCACTCCTTGCAGACTAGTGAATAACCAACCTGCTTGGAACACGTATTGCAGACAAGCCTTCCACAAAGTTCGCAATAGCCACTAGATAGCTCTCGGTTACAAATCTCACAAAGGGCGTCTTTGGGAATTTTGCGTTGCCTGAAAATATCGGTTTCCATACTAGGCCCAATATTTAATAGAGAATAGTTTAAAAAAGTATTCTTACAATTAATAAAAGTGGTCCGGTTGGGCGTAAACTCCGAGTGATGGAAAAAGGAGCTCGGAGCCAGTAAACCGGACTACACCCCTGCATAGAGAGCCCTTCCTAGGAAAGCTGGAATAGCAATCCTATGACGAATGGGTGTTAGTTAGCAGGGGAACAAAGGAGGGTCACATTCTTTTCAGCGAATAATAATCACTCATCTACTATTTTTTTCTAAATTTATTAAGTATTTTAGAAAAAATAAAAATATTAAAAAAATTGATAAAGAATGTGTTATATAGCAATCGTTTTTATAATTATATACTTTAAGGAAGTGAAAAAAGGTAAATACATGGGGGTTTGTAATATGAAAATCACGGTATCACTTATTAAAGCTGATGTAGGAGGTTGGCCAGGACATGTTCGAGTTCATCCTCGCTTAATAGAAGCTGCAAAGAAAAAGCTTAGTGAAGCAAAAAATAATGGAATAATTATAGATTACCATGTGTTTAATGCTGGAGACGATCTTCAACTTCTAATGACTCATAGAAAGGGAACCGATAGTCCTGAGATCCATGAATTAGCATGGAATACATTTAAAGAGGCTACGCAAGTAGCCAAAAAACTTAAACTATATGGAGCTGGGCAGGATCTTCTATCTGAAACGTTTAGTGGTAATCTAAAAGGAATGGGCCCAGGAATAGCAGAGATGGAGTTTGAGGAGCGTCCTAGTGAGCCGATTGTTGTATTTGCTGCAGATAAGACAGAGCCAGGTGCATTTAATCTTCCTATATTCAGAATATTTGCGGATCCCTTTAATACAGCTGGCTTAGTTATAAGTCCAACAATGAATTTGGGGTTTAAATTCAGTATTATGGACGTCTATGAAGGAAATATAATTGATTTGAATTCTCCAGAGGAGATGTACTATATTCTTGCTCTGATCGGACAGCCTGGTCGATTTGTAATTAAGTATGTTTACTCAAGAAAAGAGGAAATCGGAATTGCAGCTGCAGTTAGTACGGATCGTCTTAACCTAATAGCTGGAAAATATGTTGGTAAGGACGATCCGGTAGCGATCATAAGAGGACAACATGGATTACCCGCGATTGGAGAAATTACAGAACCTTTCGCATTTCCGCATCTTGTTGCAGGATGGATGAGGGGGAGTCACCATGGGCCTCTTATGCCAGTCCCCTTAAAGTACTCTCAATGTACTCGATTTGATGGCCCACCGCGTATCGTTGGTTTAGGATTTCAGCTGGCGGAGGGACATTTAATAGGCCCAGTTGACTTATTTGATGATCCTGCTTTTGATTTAGCACGTAAAAAAGCGAATGAGATTGCAGATTATTTACGTCGGCATGGTCCCTTTGAACCTCATCGATTATCGGCCGAGGAAATGGAGTATACAGCATTGCCACAGGTATTGGATAAAATTAAGAACCGTTGGAGAAAAGTTGCACCTAAAGCTAAGAAAGCTTGGGCGTTTGGTAGTTTAACGGATTAGAAAAAATCAGGCTGGGGTTTAAACAAAATCTAGCACCAGAAGTCTTTTAATTTCTATTTTTAGTAAAAATTTCCTATAAGGATAGTTATTATTAAATACTTATTAGTCTGTACCGTCCATTCTTAGGTTCAATTAGATGGCCGCGGTTCTTCTCTTGGTTGATGACACGAGCTACAAATTGTTTGGATATTCCGTTTTTACCAGCCTCCTCAAATATTACATTTTCTGGAACCCCGTCAGGATACTTTTTCTCCAAGTTCCTAATTATATCAAGTACGATCATATAATTTGATCTTTTCCTATGAGATATCCCTGTTGTGACAATATCAACGTCGATCCTACCACTAAGCGGATCTCTAGCAACTTGTGTAAGCGATGTTCTCATTAATTCAATAGCAAAATCAGCATCTATTTCGTCGGCCTCTTCCTTTAATAGCATTCTTGCATGAGCCTCTGTTAATCTTACTAAAGCTTCTAGTTGTCTTGCAGTTATTGCGATCGGGCTCAGCCCAAGACTTTCTTCTTCTTGAGTCTTACTAGACTCTCTCATTTTTATGTAGAAATCCATTATTTTTTCAGCAGCCCTCTTAGTTAATTTTGGTTGAATATATTCCCTCGCGTATAAGATATATTTTTTTAAGAAGTCTGGAGGTAGCGGTGGTGTGGGATTTATTTCTTTTGTATGGAGCCCGAGTATATGTTTTGCCATTTTTTGATCTTTCTCTCTGTCAGGTTTGTCTGTAAATATAAATATAAGGTCGAATCTTGATAAGATTGTTGGTGGGAGATCTATATTTTCTGATATTTCTCTATCTGGGATATATCTCCCAAATTTTGGGTTTGCGGCGGAGAGTATTGAAGTTCTGGCATTTAGAGTTGCTACGATTCCTGCTTTAGCAATACTTATTGTCTGTTGTTCCATTGCTTCGTGTAATGCACGGCGATCATCTCTAGACATCTTATCGAATTCATCTATACAAGCAATACCCCTATCACTAAGTACCAAAACACCAGCTTCGAGCGTCCATTCATCCTCGGTTCTTACTACAGCTGCGGTTAATCCGGCTGCAGAGGCACCTTTCCCTGAAGTATAGATTGCTCTTGGTGCTATTTGAGATACGTATTTAAGTATTTGGGACTTCCCTGTTCCTGGATCTCCAACCATTAATATATTTATTGTTCCTCTTATTTTTGTTCCATCTGATAATTGCTTTGGAACACCACCAAATAAAAGTGCTGAGACTGCTTTTTTGATATGGTCATATCCATAAATCGATGGCGCTATACTTGCAATAATTTTATTCTCTAGATCGGGATCATCTCTCATAGCAATAATTTTTTGTTTTTCAAGATCCGTTAACTTTACCTCTTCGGAAATACCAGATTCGGTTTCAAGATATACCGCATTTACATATACTGTGTATAGTGGTCTTCTTCCAGGTCTAATCTGCCCTTCTGGGCGGGCATCAACAATGCCCGTTAGAGAAACACGATCACCGGGTCTGATTTTTCCTGCAAGATCTCCACGCACATATACGGGTATCCCTTGTGGTAATTGCCCAGGAGGGAGCTCCTCAGGCAACTCTTGTACGGTTAATTCCTGAAATTCCTCAAATTCTTGGCCTTCTTTTAAGAGTTCAAATTTTGTTGTATTCTCACACGCGGGATTTTCACAAGATTCGGGTTTTTCAAAAACATCTTCAAATTCCTTAGGGAATATATATCCACAAACCATACACCTAAAATAAGCTCTTCTCAGTATGGGTTTTACCTTAGTTGCTTTCACAACAATTCCTCTGAACATAAGGATTTTTCCTAAATTTTCAGCGCGATATATATCTCTTATTTGAACTTCCTTTCGTGCTCGTCCTCCGATGTTTTTAATTCTTATAACGTAATTTCGTAAGTCGGAGTCGGATAGATCATCCCTTATTTGCCTAAGTACGTTTCTTAGACTTTTATTAAATAACCTAAGAGCAATTTTTGGTTCTTTTACTAAAAACTCGCCCAGTTCGGGATAATATAAAACTAAATCATTGTAATCGATAACGAGCGATCTAATTAAATCATCCGAAACAGCTTCAATTAATTTTTCGCGATATTTTAAGATAGATTTTCCTTCTTTGTCTGGAATTCTAAAATTAAGCAGAAAATCTGCAAATTTTTTAATAATTTCATCCTTGTTGATTTCGATGCTTTCCTCTATCGTCAATTTAGACACATTCTAAAATCTCTGATATGGTTATTTTTACTAAAGTCATTTAATGAATTATATTCGGTAGGTAATACTTTAGGAATATTACGCTAAAGCAAATATTCCTAACTAAGTAAATGATCCGGTTTTGATTATAAATTAGTATCAAAAATTTGTAAATTTCTGAAATTACAAATTATTAAGCTTCTCGTATAGGAGTGCATTTAGCCACTCATCGAAATATTTTTTAATAATCTTAACTAAGAGGTCTTCCCATAATATTGGTTCTTTTTCAGTACCTAAGATTGCAGATCTAAGCATCTTTACCATTCTAACTTTCGAATAATTTTTAAGCAGGTTTCTGACGTTTTCACGAATTTTTTCATCATCAAGCTCCTCTAAGAACTCCCTCATAAGAAAATATAAATCCTCCTCTGGTTCTATTGTACTCCGATGCTCGGCTATAGCATACTGTAGGAAACCCACTAATTCTTTTGGTTTTCTTTCTTGCTGAAAGACTATTTTCCTCTCTTTTTCGAGAATTTTAGCCAACCATAAAGGGATTTTTATACTTTCGCCCTGATTTAGAACTATCTTTTTATTTAGTATATTTAGTTCCAGATTTTCTATAGGTATTACATTTACATCTGTGAGCAAATATTCCAAATATTTCCTATGTAATTCGCTCTTAAAATCAATCAAATTTTTACACCCGGGTAACTGTAAATGAAATCTACCATAAAACAAGTAATTGTTATAAGAACTGATTTGAAATTACCGAAAGGTAAGTTATGTGTTCAAGTTGCGCATGCAGCAGTTACTAGTTATAACCTTGCTGTGAAGATGCATCCAGAATGGGCAAAAACATGGTTATTAGAAGGCCAAAAAAAAATTGTTGTTAAAGTAAAGGATATAGAGGCGCTTCTGAAGATATATAATCAAGCAAAAGCAGCTAACTTACCCGTAGCAATAATAAAAGACGCAGGCTTAACAGTTATACCTCCAGGGACTATTACTTGTATAGGAATAGGGCCAGCTCCAAATCATTTAATTGACCCAATAACAGGAAATTTAAAGTTAGTTTAGGGCGATCTGTTTTGAGAACTGATGTTCCAATAATAGACCAACTCTTTGGAATGAGGCTTTGGGGAACCAGTATTCCTGGGATTAAAGGTGTAATAAAGGAGCGGTCAGAAGACTTCATTGTCGAGGAAATCCTGCCAAATGGTCATATTATTGAACTAAACAATCCCAAACTTCCCCATACGGGGTATGAAGGACTTTTTACTCATTTTATACTTCAAAAGAAAGGTATTGGTAGTTTCGAAGCTAAATGGTTATTATCTAAATTTCTAAAGATACCTGTTTCTTGGATTTTCTTTGCAGGAAATAAGGATAAAGATGCGCTCACAATACAGCGTGCTGCGGTATGGAATGTACCACCAGAAGAACTATCCCAGATTAATATTTCACCAAGATTAAAAATTTTATCACCAATTCGTGAGTTAAGGCGACTTCATATTGGCGATCTTTATGGGAATAGATTTACAATATTAATAAGAAAAATTCCATTGTATGATGAGGTAAAGATAAAGAAACTTGCAAATATGCTACAAGAAGGACTTTACTTACCAAATTTTTTCTCATACCAACGGTTCGGTATTTTGAATGTTTGCACACATTTCGTAGGAAAATTAGTATTATTAGGGAATTATGATGAAGCTATAAAAATATATTTAACAACACCATCGCCATTAGATAGCCCGCAAGTTCGTCTAGCAAGAGAAAAAATTCTAGAACGTGATTTTAAAACCGCAAAAGCTCTACTTCCTAAAGAAGGATTTATTGTCGAAAAATTACTATTAAGTAAATTAAACGAGGGCAGATCGGCAGAAATTGCGTTTAAAAAATTACCACTTTACATTTTAAGGATGATTGTAGAATCGTATCAATCATATTTATTCAATCAGATTCTAAGTACTGGGATCCTTGAAAATATAATACCTTACGAAGAGCGATTTAACAAGAAGCTTCCATTGATTGGTTATAGAATTTTGGATAAACTACCCTCGGACATTAAATATCTTGTTGATGTTGTCCTCGAAAAAGAGGGTATAAACTACAAATTATTTACTAAAAAAGCAAAGATAAAAACATCTCTTGTTGGTGGCTGGCGTCCAATGATGCAATATATTAAAGTAACGGTCTCCAAAATAGGAAAAAAAGAAGACTTCCTTAGCTTATTATTAAGATTTATCC
>JAGGXM010000017.1 GCA_021163045.1 Thermoproteota archaeon
CTTTTGATACGATCATTTTTTGGTAAAATTTTTAAATTTTTATTAGAAGATTACTTATAGATCACTCATTATTTTCTGTTTAATAAAAAATAGAGAGAGCGTGAGTGTTATGGTCGCATTTAGGAATCTTAGCAGGGTATTTGGGGGTCGTGGCAAACGGAATATCAATATGTTCTTCATGGGACCACCAGACTCGGGAAAAACAGTCTTTTGGACAATGCTTGGACTAGCTGGTACAAACCCTGGCTACATCGAATTTTATGAACCCGATGATATCCTTAATGTAGCGAGAGGAAGAATGCCAATACCCGGCGTCCTCCCCTATGGGAAATCGCAGAAGATATTAGATGCATTTAAAGAAAAGATCCTAAGCCAAAATGAATGGCCAGATAAGACGCTTATTCATGTTAAACACAGAATAGATATGCATATTGGAAGATTTATTATTGTTAAGAAGATTAACGATGGAGAAGAATTTTATCAGATGAAAAAACTTGGAGGTACTTTCCAGATCGCTCCAATAGATATTCCGGGCGATTTCGTAGAGTTTTTAGATAATGCTTTCGATAATAAAGTATTTCCTATCGATCCTATTGATATCAAAAAGCTGTACGATTCAATAAGAAATGTCCTAAGAGAAATGATAAAAAAACCAGAAAATTTTATTTCTTCATCAGAAAGCGAAACAAAAAGTCAAGTTAAAGATACTAGTTCGGCATCAGCCAATGATGAGTCAAAAGCTCAGATAGAAAAAAGAGGTCTTTTTAGAGGAAAGAAGAAACCGTATGAAGTGGAAACTCAGACAAACAAACCAGCCGATCCTACCGAAATAGGTATGGCGGCAGAATATCTACATGAGATGATAGAGAACCCCCCTAAAACGTTAATAATAACCTTAAGAGCGAAATCTACCGGGCGTTGGGGCAACGCCACGATTGGTGTAACCAGCAGAGTTATACCAAGGCTGTTATATGCTATGACACGGAATTGTCGTGAACCAATAAATGTTGCAATTCTTCTTACGGCAGCCGTTTTTGATGAATTTATTGAAGAAGAGTATGTAACTAGACTTGTAGAAGATTCTATTAGGCTTGAAGAGTATCAGGAAGTATTACGAGAAAAGTTCAGCGAATTTCGTCGAAAAGCTGGGGGTCTAATAAATCCCTTGGTTTATCCAAAAATTGAGAAAATACGTTTTATAGGATTGTATCCTTATGATGCGTGTATTGATCTACAACGGGATATCGATCCTAAAACAGGGAATGTCATTTTTAAACCGAAATTAACAGACGAAAATAAATTACGATCATTCGGTATTTTAACCTTTATCTATAATATAATGAATGTAATCCAGGGTTCCGAACCATTAATCCCTCCAGAAATTTGGTATGATTCATATTAAGGGATTACAATGGTTGAGTATGCTATCATCGACACGTACCCCCTACATGCAATTAAATTGGCTTCTGGGGGGTTCGATGACACCGCCAGAAATTTGGCTTTCAGTTTATGTATGCCTATAGAGGCAATGATAAGGCTCAATATTAGCTATGATGCTTTTGATCAGGGTGCAGCGAAGGGTATGCTTACAGTTCTAGCACTACCAAAAGATCGCTATTTAATAATTCTAACGAGATATTCTGGATATGCAAAAGATGGCCGACGAAGAATGGTCGCTCTATCCTTTCTTTTTAATAAGGAAGAGTATCTGAGTATTGGTGCTAATCCTTATAATCTCAAACCACTGATCGAGATAGATACTGTAAATATAGATGATGAATTAGATACAATCGAAGATAGAATAAACCAAATTTGGGATAGTAAATCGAATATCACTTTTGATTACGTGAAAAAATATCCGGGATTACTCGATTTACTCTTTTTAGGAATACCATACATAATTGTACTAAAGGAAGATAATCCGGACGATTTTGCGCTGAAAGAGGCATTAAACTTAGTACCGCCTTCTATGCGTTTAATAGCATTCTCGAACTTTTCGATTGAACCTGAAAGGATAATTGATTACATGGATTATCTATTTATACCGAAGAAGTTGGGATCATTATACTTGCGCGATGAATCTGCAATAAAACTTGAAGGACTAAAAAATCCCCAAAGTGAGTATTCCCAAGCCATTATCAGCTTTCTGGAAAAGGGTTATGGCAAAAGATATCTAGAAGATTTACTAAAATACCTGGATAGGCTATATAACGAGCTCCAAAAATTCGAACATAATCGCACAGAGCTCGGTAAGAAATTAGTTAAAATTGCTGTAAATATTATTAAACTTATAGAGGACATAAATGAAAAAACTATCGATTACCAAAAAACGCTAAATATATTAGATAATATTATTCCCATGCTTGAAAATTATGAAATTGAATTATCACCTTGGCTCCTAAATTTAGTTAAAGAAAAAATAATCTTCCTAATTCAAAAAGCTCCAAACAACTTCTACCTAATTCGCGAGAAAACAAAACCTAAGACCCGTAGTGTCTTAGAAAGCATACTTGCTGAGAAATTTGTTAAGGAACCATCGTTGCTTGATAACCTAATTCAGAAGAACATTACTAATAGGGAGCTTGTAAATTGGCTGATTGACTTCATGCATGATAAGCTCCCATCATCGCATCTTGTAAGACTTACTGCAAAGTATAATAAACACATAAGATCAGACATAAAGGACTCAATATATTCGCGGCTAGTGAGCGAACACATAGAAGTAAACATCCTAAATCTGTACGAGTTACTAGTTAAAGAGGGCAATATTGAGGAAGCCAGGAAGTTCTTCAGAGATCATATTACTAAGTTTTATGGCGAGGAGAGAACAGAGGCTATTATAGAATTCATAAAGAACCATGGACAGATTCTTACTTTCGATGATAAATACAGCTATTTCGAAAAATATGCAAAAGGAAAAAAGATGAAACAATATATCCGAGTAGCAAGACAATTATTTGAAAGACCAACAGAAGCTCTTGAGAAATACATGAATAAACTCGCCGAAAATCCTAGTACACATAGTGAAGCGCTTGAATTAGCAGGACTATTAGGGGGGGAGTATATGTATGTTATCTGTAGTAAAATTGCTAGGCAACAACAAGTACGCCTAAGAATTCTAGATGCTTGTGCTAGATTCTATATGAAAAAAGGAATGTTAGATAAAGCGATTGAACTGTTAGATCGGGAAGAAGCTGCGATTGTAAAAAGCGAAAGAGAGGGGTATCTTAAAATAATAATAGATCAGCTTCTTGAACGACCAAAGATAAGTGAATCTATCAGAGGACGAGAACTTTTAATCAGATCTTTTGAGGATCTTCTGAGATTATGTAGCAAGATTAAAGATTCTGGAGATCGATGTAAGTGCTTAAGCGACCTTGCAAATGAATTCGTAGACGCACTAGAAGCGTTCAAAATTTTTGATAAAGACTTTGCAATAAAATTTATTGTTAATCTATGGGATGCGACTAAAAAGGCAATAAAAGAACAAGATCTCACGGGCCAAATATTGCTAAGTAATATCTTCCTTATAATATACAAACATTTTTATCCGAAATTACGAGACTTAGAGACTTTCCAAAAAGCCTACAGAAAAATCATTCCCGAAATTATGAAATTGATTAGCGATAAAAATCTTAGCACATACGAAATTCTATCTAATGTCTACAAAGATTTAGATGATAATACAAGAGCTTTATTATGCAGGACATTTATGGGATATAAATTGTTAAGAAAATCCAGAGAACGAGAAAAATGCCGTAAGATCTTTGAAGAAACAAAAGATGTAGAGTCGTTAATTAACCTCTTAGCAAGCGAAATTATCGATACTTTTAATCGAAAAGAACCTTATAACATTTATCCGAAATTAGAAGATATAGTAAACTTGATGCTATCTACTCCTATTGAGGAATATAGACCCCCCTACACAAGACTTTTAAGTAATATTACTAACAGTTTTATAGATTGTTGCAAAGAACTTGATGAGTATTCTGTGCTAAGCAGAAGTGAGTGTTTCCTGAAATTGCTTAGCTGGATATCACAATTAATGAGAGTTCTTCCTAAATTGCTCGGCGATGTTTTATCCAAAACTCTTTTCGAACGAATAACAGGAATATTCCTAAAGATTAAACAGGTAAACAAGGATTTGACTAAAGAATACCTTGGTTGGCTTTTGCAAACAAGAGATTACGCAAGAGAAAACCTTGAGCAGCAGAAATTTAAAGAGATAGCCCCTGCAATCAAAGACTCTGTTGAGAAAGTTATTAACTTTATCAAGAAGAATGACCTGAGAGTAATAGATTCTTATAAACTCTTGAAAAGAATATTGGGATTGGGAATAAAGTTTGATAAGAAACTCTTTAATGTTTTAGAGGAAGAGACGCAGTTCGAGCTATTAATCAGAGCGATACGTGATACAAGGATACTCAGTTTAATAGAAGAAGATATCTACAAAAATTTCCTCAAGGAATATCTCGATAACTACAAGAGATATCATAAACACAAGCTAATCCTACTCACTCGGGCTAATATACTCATCAGCAAAATGAATTCAAAGAATATCAAATCCCTCATAGATTTCATTGACTATACAATTGAGAAACTGATTAAGATCGCAGAAGATTGTTACAAAAATAATTACTTAATATCTGCAAAACAATACTTAATAGAAGCATCTGTTCTCGCTTGCTTAGATGAATCTTTAAAATTAAAGTTTAGAGAGAAAATCGAGAAATATCAGTCTGGGGGGGCTCTCAAGATCTTTAAAGGCAAAAAAGTCGATTTTTATAGGCTAATCAGAGAAATCCAACCGCAAGAAACGACCGTAGAATTCTTAAACTATAGAGGATTTGAAAAGCTTGATAATCTAAAGAAGAAAAAAGAGGAGAAGCAAGAAATCTACTATTCCCTCCCAATTTTACCAGAAGAATGCAAACTTCTCCCCGTCTGGAAGACGTTATTGAGCAAAAATTTCTCTATGTGGATAATGGACTTTAAAAGAGGAATTGTACCTCTACAGGAAATAAATGCTTCTTGTTTCCCATTACTAATAGAAATTTTCATGTTAAGTAAGGAGTTATCCAAAAAATTGATTTCAAGAATCCAAAACATAAAACTTGGAAAATTACTGGAACCCTATAAAGAAGCAATCGAAACCTTGTACAAAATTTATGAATCTAAAGAGATGAACAGCGAATGAGTACGGAAAACAGCAAATTAGATCATCTTTATAAATATTTAACTCTCCTTCGCATAAATTTCGAGAAGAGTACTAGCTGTCCATATTGCGGAGTATCCCTATACAGAAGTAAAGGGTTGGAGCAAGGGGGTCTCTGTCCAGCCTGCGGTTCGAGTCTAAAACCCTTATTTCTCGAATATTTACGTGATAAAATTACAATCTCTAAACAGATATTACAGTTAGCAGAGCTAATGTTAGAAGAAGATTCTCCACTGTATACTACAGGTATACATAGTTCTGTAATTGAAAATCTCGAAAAAATCGCGAAAGAAATGGATCTAACGAATCTTAATAAATTACTAGTGGAAAGCGAAGGGGTAGATCAATATGCTCTCGGCCTCGTAGAACCAGATTCTCTGCTGAAAACACTGGATAAGTTCAAAATCCAAAGAGACTACGAACAGTATATTAGACACCTAATTAAATACTTAAAATCCTTCTTTTTTGAAAGGCGAATGGCAGTCTCTGATAAACTATTGTTAACTGAGCCCATTTTTACAGATGCACTAAAAGATATCCTAATCGTCGATATAGATAATGACGATCAAAACGAGATTTTGATTGCACATCATAACGGCGTTTATGACTTTGAAACAGGTAAAAAAATTGCTAATTACAGCGAAAAAATCATAGATATCGAAATCGTTAAAGACACATCAGATAACAACATCCTAATAGCCCTAACTAATGAGGGATACCTGCAGGCGTATGACCTTACAAATAATAGCATTCTTAAAGTTAAGGGCCTTCACCTGCCCCCAATGAAGTACGTGAAAAAAGGGGATATCGACGGCGATGGGATAAATGAACTAATTCTTTATTCAGAGAATTCATTATCATTATTCCCCATAAAATTCGAAGTAAACGGATCATCTATAGAACTTTTTTCTGGCAACGAAGAGCTCAAGAAAATCTATGTTGGTAAATTAAATATTCAACCATATATATACGATTTCGATTCCGATGGACGTGATGAAGCTTTTATTTCCACGTGTTGCATCATGCGTATAGTCGATCTAATGTATGCTGATGCTGTCATCGAGGATATGTTCCATAGAACCTATGAGTTGAGTAAACTGGGCTTTGAAAGAGTCGATGTTAGGCAAATAATCCCCGTAACATCCGGTAGCCTTAGCAAAATAATCGTTAACTTGATCGGCTTTGATGGAACAAATAGAATAAATAAATTCCTCCTCTTCGATAAGCCAAACTTCCAAGAACAACCTGTAAATCTAGAAGAAATATTCCATAAATACGGCCTACAGGGACCATCTGTAATCATACCTATAAAATACTTCCATAAAAATACGATCCAAACTGGGCTCTTCTTCCTATCCAAAAAAGGCACAGTTAAACTAGATCTTTCAACAAAAAATATCGAAACTAAACCCCTCCCATACCCTAAACTGCCATTTAAAGTAGAACTTATAAACGAAATCTCCGAAATAATTGTGTTTTCTATCGATATCAATAACGACCTCCGGGAAGAAACACTCTTACAACTAAATGTTAGGGGCAAGTCCCCTATCTTGCTCGGAGCTAGATTCTTAACTAAAAGATAATCCCCTATTAGAATAATTACTTCTTCACTTTTGATATAGGATTAAGCCTATTAGAAGGAGATCTATAAATAATATAAAAGTCCTACAGGAGAGCTAACAGATCCGATTTCAAGTTAATTTTTTCAATTTTTTGGCAGATCTTTCTGGTCTGAGGAGGTTTAGGATTAAGTAAAATTTTTTCTTCTGTAAGTTTAAGCAGGAATTTTTTGGTTATACGCACTTTTCGGGTCACTAGTATATTATTTGATAGAATACCATACAATATTCCTTGGTATACAGGTTCTTTTGAGACTTCGATGGTGTAATTTATATTTACGGGGTCCTTATAGATACCACATG
This sequence comes from Thermoproteota archaeon, assembly GCA_021163045.1. GTDB lineage: Archaea > Asgardarchaeota > Njordarchaeia > Njordarchaeales > Njordarchaeaceae > Njordarchaeum > Njordarchaeum guaymasense. The sequence continues at coordinate 7,138 of JAGGXM010000017.1, forward strand.
CACACAGTATATCATTCTCATCTAGGTTATGATTTACACCAATAAGTTGTAATGCAGATAGATATCCAGCCAACCCATATTTTTTAGTTAACTTCCGTATCAACGGAAAATCTACGGATACTCTATAAGTTAGGTCTCGATTTTGAACAAATTGGTAATATTGAGACTCGCTTTTAGGAAGCTCGGGTTTATATTCCACCGTAAAAAGGATTCCTTTCACCAGCAACGCCGCTGCTGTAAGAAAATGTCCGAGCCTTAGTAGCTTCAGTTCGTCTATTAAATACGGGTATTTGGTTAATAGTCTAACAATACATGTAGCTAGGCTTTTTAAGTCGTTGTTGATAATTTCCTGAACGAACTTTATGACTTCCTTTTTGGGAAGATCGTTTAATTGTGCTAATGCAAGTATTTTTGAGGCGTTAGGAGCCTTTTCAGACATAAAAATGTCTTTTGGATAGGATACTGCCAAGCGATCCCAGAAGGAAAGAGGCAATTCCTCAAGTGCATCTAATTTTGCGGCTAAATAGAAGAATTTGTTTGGATCTACGAAGACAAACTTTTTCAGAAGAGTAATAACGATTTCTCTATTTTCAGCAAACCATTCTAGTATTAAAGAGCTATCGCAGTTTAGAATAATACTTTCATTCAGATGCCGGATTTTATCCTCAGGAAAATGTTTTTCGATTATCTCTTTATGCCAAATTTGAAGATATTTTGTGTTATTGATCACGATTTCTGGATATCGATCGCAGATATACTGAAAAGTTTCTCTGTACCTGAACAGAACTTCTGGTTCGGCGAATTTAATAACAGTATCAAAGCCGACTTTTTCAATTAAACGCAGAAGCATTTCACCTTTAATTTCTTCTGGTAGCATGTTTAATTTCTCTAACAGAAAGATGGGATTAAGCTGATAAAGTGCGTGATAGTACTTAGTTCTCAGGATTGTATCGAACAACAGATTCGGATCTACGAGGTTCTTTTGTACTGCTTTCATCCAAGTATTTAGGAACTTGATTGGAAAATTCTTGAGATATGCTTTATGCAACTCTTTTGATAATTTTAGGAAATAGTCTGGCTCAAAAATATCCATAAGAATTGGATCAATAACTCCCAGTGAAAAAACTTTCTCGCTGTATCCATATTTATCAAGTATTTTATATATTATGGCTCGTTTCTGGGGATTCGGAAGCTTTTCTGTCTTATTAATGATCCATTCAATAGCAGATTCATTCCTTATTGTAGAAATAACGAGCTCAACAGCATCATTGAAACCCACTGGTAGCCCTTCACACTTCAAAATGCTGTGCACCATAGCATTTATCGAAGAGAGACCTCTATATTTACTCCAAAGTTCGATGAACTTACAAGGTTTCTTCTCCGCTAGGATCCCATGGCATCTCTTGAATCTGTAAAATCTCTCAGGAGAAATTCCTAATTGATAAAGCTCAGCACATATGTTTCTTTGATTTAAGACCTCTTCAAGAACCAGATCGTCATCTAAAATTGCCTTAAGTGCTGTTTTCAATCGCTCATCACTTTTTTCTTCAACGATGAGAGAAACTAATATCTCAAAATCATTACTTCTAAGGTATTTTATTGCTTCCGAATAGACTTCGGGGTTGAATTCCTTAGCTTGATTGATTGCCTTGACCAATAATTTTGGATCAATATTGAATTTCGTGTAGTACCAGATTTCTAATAGGTATGCTGGAGCAAAGTTATACATCCTTTGTTGTGAGTGTTCAATTATTTTTTGGTATTTTTCAGGACTTTTTCTGATGCCATTAAGTAGGGATTGAAGCGCTCTTTTCCTTAAATCGCGTCTCTCTAGAAGCCTGATTGCATATGAAGGGTAATCATTAACCAACTTATCGATGATCTCCTCGAGTGCTAGATTATCATACTTTATTGAGAAATATAGAAGGAGATTTGGAAAACAAGACTTAAATCTTCCGTTCAGCCAGTCTTTAACATATTTATAAAGGACCTTCTTGTCTTTGAAAATGAATGGGAGAATGTATTTTGATTTTAACCAAGCGGGGCTCTCTTTAACCAACAAGATTTCTATGGTTTCAGAATCCAATTTATTTAGGATTGAGAGCAAATCTAGTTTGCTTGATAACTCATCAAAAACAAACTTCTGAAGTAATGAGCTCCTGAACTTTTTTCTAAATATAAAGTTAAGTGTCTTAAGATAGACCGTAAGAAATTTTTTTATCTTTCGTATGATGATGTAGGTCCCTAACGAATTGAAGATCTTCTCATCTAAAAGATCAATGACTCTTTTTGCCCAATCCTTGGAAGATCTAAGAATGCATAGGGCATATGCTGGTATGTACGTTAAAATAAGAAACGGAAAAAACCCGAGTCGCATATATCTGGAATTGATTTTTTTAGATACATAGAGTATTATATTTTTGGTGAATTTCTTTAGACTAACATAATACTCATACAGATAACTTAACACTTCGGTACTCAAATACCCCACCCGCGTTGACTCACGGGAATATGGTATTTATTCGTAATAGGATTGCCATCAATATAATCGTTATATCTACAAATTAAAAATCAAATATAATATTAATTTGGGGTTTGGGCA
>JAGGXM010000041.1 GCA_021163045.1 Thermoproteota archaeon
AACGAAATACTTGGAGTAGCCATGGTTAGCATTAACAAATCTGTTTGAAGGCCTTACAGTAATATATTTAAATGACAAATTGTTTGATTAAACTATTACCTGATATCGTCCAAAATAAAGTGGGCTAGAATCTCAGATTTTCCTATTATATGAGGGATGCACATTGGGAAACTTTGCTAACTCCAAGAACAACCACTTAGATCGAATATTTAATGATGCTATAAGAAGTATGCGGCTAGATCAATTACCACATGAACACTGGGAGAAAATAGTAAAATGGATTCCAGAGTTAGCGCTTATTTTTAATGCACCAGATGAAATTAAAATAAAAGCCGCCATTAAGATAAAACATTATGTATTAAAAAATAAGGCTAGAGGTATCTTAAAGGACGCTTTCATCAAAGATAAGCTGGCATTATATCCCGTAGTTCTTTCGGCTATAAATAATGGTTATCTCAATCCAGAAGACGTTGTGAACTTGGGTGGATCCTTTACCTCTGCTGCCTTAATAATACTAGCAAAAAAATTGATTGGTGCTGAAAGAAAAAAAGCAAAAGAGATCCTAGAGAGCATTAAGAAAATTCCAGTTGATATAGAAATTATAAGAAACTACTATAGAAAATATGGATCCCTGGGCTTTATGATAGGCTTAAAAATAATTGGCGTAAAGTTACCGTGCGAAGAGATTTTAGAAAATATTGGGGAACCAAAGAATATCAAAATACCGTTAACTAATAAGCCAACATTAGATATTTTAGCAAGCATTATCTGTGGCCAAATATCCATATCTAATGGAGAGCTAAGAATTCATGTTGAAGATCTAAAAAGAAATTACGAAGAATCGGTACCCACTGGTTTTCTGGAGCTCCTTAAAGATAATATTAATAATTTTATTGATATCATTAATGCAAAGGTAATCGACGAAGAATATTTTAAAAAATTAGACCCAAAATTCAGAGCTTTTCTAAGAGATATAACGCTTAAAGATAAGAATGTTTATGTTCTCAAATATATCAATGTAAATGAAATATGGTATCCAATAAGAGATATTGTTTCTGGGCTTATAGCATTAGCTTTCAAAGAGAGCCTGCTTAACAGAGACAAAAAACCAACTTTTACTGATATACGTAATGCAATAAAGGAATTCATGCATAGGAATTTCTTTAAGCTATTAACTGAAGGCAACAACTACGATTTTAGCGATCTGGATGTAAATAAAAATTATGTTCGAAATCTGGTCGAGGCAAAGGATCTAATAAAAACTATAACGTGGTTTTCTAGTTGGTTTGAAGAATATAAGAAAAGCATAATAAAAAAATGGAAGGAGAACACCCTAAATGCAATGAGACAATATATTGATAAAATCCACAAGATCCAATTACAAATTAAAATAAAAATACCCCCAGAGGAGTACCTAGAAGGAATTAAGTCGATCATTAAAGAAAAGATAAAAAATCTTGTTGCAAACAACCGTATAAGCTCTATTGTTAACGCTTTTAATGATGCTTATAGTAATGGTAACCTTAAGAAAATGCTGAAGCTTAGAGGCCAGGCCGCAACGGGTAATGTGCCATATCATCTAATACCAGGGATGGATAAAAAAATAGAAGATTATGTTATAAGATATTTTGGGAAAAACAAGGTAATACTGTCTATATATACCTATACCAGAAAAAATCATGAAAAAAATTGGGAATTAAAGAACGTAGAAATACACGAAATTCCTACCGAATTATTACACATAAAAATTAAAGCTCGATCAGAATATGTTGAAGAAGCCGAAATTAAAATAAAAAGGGATAAAATGGAATTAATTAATAAGCTAAGACAGGCTTTCGAAGAAAGAATATCAGAAATAGAAAGGCGATTCCCCACCATGCTAGAATGTTTGTTTAGAAAATTAACTGTAGATTGGTACGACAAGGAAGAGAGATCTCCAAAATGTACTGCTATTGATACATCGGAAAATAAAAAGAATCAAATGTGGTCCGAAGTTGATACCATAACCGCCATTATTGATTTATTGTGGTATTTCGAGCAAACACAAAAAGATAAAGTATATTCAAATAAGGCTATTATATATAGAATTATAGGCGTGGGTTCTAGGTATACAAGTTTCATAGGAAAGAATAAGACAGAAATTATCTTTAACTTCTCTCTTCCACCAGTATATCTTCAGAATGGCTAGGAAAACATAGATTGAATTTTAATGTTATCTCTCTTCTTAACTCCAATTTTAGATTAGAATCAGCCTTGCTAGGCTCATTAGCACTCTAATCGTAAGCTTATAAATTATAAATGAAAATCTAGTGGAATTTATCTCAAACTATCAGAAAGCCATTCATATCTCTTAATTATGTTCCACGGATCCGATATTTGACTTAATTTTAGAAAAGTTTTCTGCATTAACGCTTTTGGTGGGGGTACTTCTATAATTAGCTTTATCTTAGGTTCGTTTTCCGTCGGATCCAAACCAAGATCCTTTACCATTTCTTGTATAAGCGATTTTTTAATTCTTTGGGCCTCCCTTTCAAAATGCTTTGATATATTCTCTTCTATCTGCGATGCTAGATCCACCTCCGCATTTATTAGTATCTCTAGGCTATCTGGCTCTATTTCGACCGGATAATCTATTTTAACATCATGTTGTTTGGCTTCGAAGAGTATTTTACCTGGAAGATTTACTGGAATCTGACACGTCTTACCATAATTTCTTATGATTATCTGCAGTTTGGCCGGAAAGTTCCATCCTTCTTTAGAATATATCATACTAATTTTATTTTCATTGTAGAGATCATATAATATCTCATACAAGACTCTCATAGATTTCCTGTACCCAGTAAGTGTAGCTAATTGTTCAAGATCTATTGGATGCTCCTGCTCACGAAGCGTTTCCAAAATCTTGCGTTTTAGAGCCTCTCTGTATGCTTTATAACCCATCTTTTCCTCTGGTATAACAAAGATACCTTGTAAGATTCCATTTACACGATCTGCATCTATAACTATGAATTTCTGATCTCTAAGCTTCTTTAATAATTTTTCACCCTCTTCCTTATCGAGAATACCGAGGTAATTTCTCTTCTTTAGCCAATCCCATGACAGTTTATATAGATTTTCTAATCTATATGCAGCTCTCGCGATTCCGTCCATAATTTGTCTTAAAGTAGCTTCAACACGACCATAGTCACCTATAACATTTTCAACAAATTCCTCATTATCATCTCGAATATGAGAGATAACTTCTCTAAACTCTTTTAAAGTGGGTCTGTTCTCTTTCCATTTCAGAGTGAAGGATATTGGGGAAATAATGATATCTGGCTGTGTCCATGGACCATATCTACTTGTAAATAAGGAAGATAAAGCATATGCTGCATAACGCATCCCTCCTTCTCCGAACGCTCCAAAAACAGTAATAGCCCAAGATTCATCCGTATCGGAAACCACAAGCGGAATCCCTTCTTTCAATGTTCCGTTAATAATTTTAACCTCTTGAAGCAAACTCTCGAAAAAGCTATCTAGTCCTTCTTCTTTATAGATAATCTCTTTTCTATTATATGTCCTTTGAAGAAATTCGGGATCCAGCATTCGTGTGGAAATCTCCTTTGTCCTGATTATTGGCGGGCTAAACCAAAATGGAATCACTTTTTCTTTGCTCTTTATTTCTTCAACGAAAATCTTAAGATTGTAGTTGTCAATCCTTATTACCCTTAGGTTTTTTCCAGCTAACTGGAAGGTCATAAGAGGCCGAATCCTTACACTAACAAATTCGGGAGTCAAATTTCCGATCTTTACTCTCTTATCTGCAATCACTACTTCATATTTACTTAAATAGGGTATTACTGTGTAAAAATGACGCATAGCTTTACTAATATACGATGTCGGTGGCTCATCCTTTCCACGTTTGTACAAATTATACCATTTCCTTTGTGCCAAAGATAGTTTTCCATTCTTGGCAATGATAATCCTATCCTCTTTTAACGCTTCTAAAATTTCTGAGACAAACTCCTTGTTTATAATCAGAGGGGACCGAGAAATAACTTCCTGAAGCTCGTCTTCCGTAGATATTTTCGATATTGTTGAACTAACAGCATTAGCTATCGTCTTCGCTATGGCCGAAAAGCTATCTACTGCAGGAATAAATCCAATACTAATGTCTTCAAGAGTTAATCCAATAAGCACCAAATTCTCTAGAAAATCTATCGAAGATAGGGAAATTATTCCTGCTACTGGTAATCTCCCCGGCTTATGTCTTGCTCGTCCAATCCTCTGCTGCAAAAATACAGGATGACCTGGGGAAGATACCTGAATGACACCATTTGCCGCTGAAAGATCTACCCCTTCTCCTAAAGCGCTCGTTGCAATCAAGCCACTAAGCTCGAAATCCTCGAACTTCGTTATATAGCTCTCCCTATATCTCTTCTTAACATCGCTGTGCACTACACCAAATTTTCCATATTCTTCTAAAAGATTAGCTAAATACTCAACAAACCTCCTAGAATTCCCAAAAATTAATGTCGGCTGCAATTTTTCATGCCAACCATATTGGCTTAAATCCAAATTTGCTATCTTCATAATCTTCTCAGGCAATGCTTTCTCATTAAAAGATGACTCGAAACATTCACTTAAAAGAAACCTTGGCTTTTTCGAACTCTTTACACTTATAAATACGGGATCCTCACCAACAAACCTTAGAATTAGTTCCTTATCTTTATCCGGAATCGTGGCACTTAACCCTATTATTTGCGGTCTCTTCCCTAACAACTCATACAGAAATTCCAAAACTATGCTAAGGTAGATCCCTCTATCATTATATATCAAATTATGAATCTCATCTATTATAACATACTCCACGTTCATAAAAAGATCCTTACGCTTCCCAAATATCGTGGACGCTAAACTCTCTGGCGTAGTTACTATAATTCGACCCCTGAGCTTCTTCTTTTCTCCGGTCTTTATACCTATTGGAACACCAACAGACACCCCCATTCTAGTTAGTCTCTCATATATGTTGTTAACTAATGCCCTGAGCGGCGCTATATAAACCGCTTTTACTAGGGAATTATTACTCGTTCTTAGCTTGGAAATTATAGGCAACATCGCAGCTTCGGTTTTTCCGCTTCCTGTAGGGGCACTAATAACTACATTTTTCCCTTCATAAACAGGAGGGATCGCCTTCACTTGAATCTCCGTAGGGCTTTTCCATCGGTCTTTTACATATTTTAAAACCTGAGGATCTAAATATGCAGATAAATCCTCCCAGCTCATTTCTCACACAATTCTTAATTCCTTGAATATAAATAATACTTCTATGCATTAAATTAAATCTATACTTCAAATTTACTATTTCCATTCCTTCGAGAATGATCTTCCCATTACTCTCTACAGAAATCATGGTTGGAAGCGAAATTAATTACATAAAAAAGTAGTCTACTAAACATCTGAGTAAGAAAGATTCTCTGAAATTTTCCGTAAAATGAGCCAGATCCTCACAGTATTATCGGAGGAGCCGCTGGCAATATACTTACCGTCAGGGCTCCATGCTACACTATTCACCCAGTATATATGACCTTCGAGAGTTCTGAGAAGTTTGCCGGAGGAGGCGTCCCAGATCCTCACAGTATTATCGGAGGAGCCGCTGGCAATATACTTACCGTCAGGGCTCCATGCTACACTAT
>JAGGXM010000037.1 GCA_021163045.1 Thermoproteota archaeon
ATATTATAATAAATTTCTGGAGCGCTTGTAGTTGAAAAAAGCAGAATTGGATATCAAAAGTAATAAATTAATTTATTTTAAATTAACTAAACATATCATCTATTCTTCGCTTCTTCCTTTTAATCTCATCTTCTAATCGCTTTTGTTCTTGTTCCCAATGCCATTTTAATTTCTCCCATTCATGTAATTTTCTCGGAGCAAAAGGTTTCCTTGTAGCCAGAACATTTCTAAAAGCTATATCGTCCTTATGTTTCCAGAAATTATGTGTTTGAGGCATGGCCAGATTTCCCGTATAGACAATCTTCTTTCTTTTTCTCTTATCCTCAAGTGTATAGATGCCAGTAATAATATCACTCTGCTTTATCGCGTTGTATGTATCAGTCCAGAGCTTCTTTTCCCAATCTAATAGTCTTTTCATATCAGATTTAATCTTGTCTCTAAACCTTTCAGAGTAGGACTTTTTGTGGGGTGCACTCGATCTGACTTTTTTAGGCATAGATATTTTCGGTGAGAATGCAGTTTTTATGGCCCCAGAAGGCATCAGTGATGCTCCATGCTGATACCCTAATAATTCATACATGAAATAATCGAGAGGTCTCCATGTTTTTAATGCTGTTAAAGCAATAGTTAAGAAATCTTTTTCGAGCCATGTAGGATAAATTGCAAATTTACAAATTGGTACTGAGACATAATTTCCTGTGCTATTAAGTAACTCAATTAACTCAACGGTCATGTATATTCTAATATTCTGATCTCCAACCTCGCCAAGCAAACTACCAGATCGCTCATTAACCTTAACATCGAGTGTCTTCATACTCATATTTGTATACTGGTTAGTTAATGTTCCTGCGAAAATCTCAATGTCCATCTTGGTTAATTTTCTACCAACGAGTGTCATATAAGGATTTATTCCTACCAAACATCCCCCAGCTTCTGCAAGGAAACCATCATGAAGTTCTCTAAATCTCCAGGTAATTGGGATAATAATCTCCCATTTATCGTAGGAAATTTGGTACCCAAAACTATGTTTATAGTGCTTCGGGGGAACATTAAAACCCATTAATGAAGGCTCTTTTTTCACTAAATTTAGTAAGTTCTTACGAAGATAAGAAATCTCGGTATTTTCATTCCCTAATAGATATAATACGGCTGTAATAAAGTTCTCCTGAAATTTCCTATCATTTACTACGTGGTGGACTGTTTCGAAAGATCCTTCGACGACATATTTATCAGTATCATCATGCCAACCTAAAACAGCATTAAAAAGAACAGTATCACCAGAGATTACCTTTGCCGTAAAATTACCAATAGTATCGGCTTTAGACCCAAAAATTCGCCAAGAAATCTCTTGAATAAACGTCTTTAAATCGTTAAAATTCTTGTCGTATCCGAGAATGTATAAGAAAATTCCCGCGTTTTTATCATTATTACTAAAGAGTCTCATTCTTGGTAGACCGGTATAGACTTCCAACCATCCTTTAGGGATATTCATGGTAAATCCGTAATTTATATCCCGATAGGTGATAAATTTCAAACATATCACCCGATTGGCTGGGGACCATGTACAGCAACTATCTAAGAATATTTATTATTTTTATTAAGAAATTTAGGTTAAGGATTTATTAACCCAAGATTCAGGAAGTATAAATAGAAAAAAGAGATCATAAGATTCGCTCTTATTTCAAGATCTAAAAATTATTGCTTGTGGTCGTTAAATATGTACAAGACTAAATATGATGTTATAATTGTTGGGGCTGGGCCTGCAGGACTAACTGCGGCGAAAGAGATAGCTGAAAATGGTTTTAGTGTTATTGTTCTCGAAAAAAATAAGGTACTTGGTGATAAACCCTGCGGAGGCGCGGTTACATTAAGAAATTTAAAGAACTTTGAAATCCCACTAACCGCAGCAGAACAATTAATTAAATGCATTACCATCGTATTCCCTAGAGGTATTCCCAAAACAGTATATTATGAAGAGCCTGTAATTGCCAATTTTAGCAGGATTAAACTAGCTGAAATTCTAGCCAAAAAAGCTAATAAAGCAGGTGTTGAAATAAGGACCAATAGCCTTGTTAAAGATATCAAACGTGTTGAGAATACATGGAGAGTTTCGGTTAAATCTACAGAATCTCGGATCTATGAATCAAAAGTACTCATAGGCGCAGATGGTGTGTTCTCTACAGTAGTAAGAATAACAAAAGTACGGCGACCATTTGGAAAACACGAACTGGGCTTTAGTCTTCAATATCAAATTAAGTTAGATACAGGACTAGAATGTGAAGAGTTCCTTTATGGTCACGAAATATCACCGTTTGGGTATGGATGGATTTTCCCCCATGGAGATATTGCTCGTGTTGGTGTTGGTGCTTTATATTCAGCAATGGAACATGATCTAAATGATTATCTTCGGTCTCTTACACAAAAGTATATTGTTGATAGAAACTTAGCTAACTTACGAGGTATAATAAAAAAGGAAGGCGCTTTTGTGCCACTCTCCGGGATCATAAGACCGACTTATGGAAAGGGAGTTCTTATAGTAGGAGACGCTGCGGGTCATGTCCAACCAATTAGCGGAGAGGGTATCGCATATGCTATGAGAGGCGGCATCTTAGCAGGAAAAATAATCTCCGAAGGATTGAAGAAAAAGGATCTTTCAGAAGATTTCCTAAAAAAATATGAAAAATTGTGGTACTCTGAGTTTGGCGGTGATCTTAAATGGGGTAGAAAACTACTAGAATACTTTGCAAACAGGCGAGGTGGTAAAAGTCAAACATCCTTTATTTTAAAGGATAAAAAGCTTGTAAAACTAGTAGCAGATATTCTAGTAGGTTATGATCGCTTATCCAAATTGCTTATTAAAAATGCGCTTAGAATTCTGCTAAGAAAGATCTTTTAAGCCGATAAACTGGAGTTGCAGTAGTTAAATTATTTTTTTCTTATTCCAATGTGTGCACTTATTGTATTACTAAAGTTAGATCAAGCGAGAAGAGAAATCGATAAAAAGACACTTATTATTGCAATGATAGGAGGCATTTTTGGTATTGGAGTTGGTGACTGGTTTTTTATCTTAGCCTTGCAAATATAGGTGCTAGTGTGACATCTGCATTAACAACTTCATCACCGCTATTATCTCTTCTCCTAGCATTTATACTATTGAAAGAGAAAATAACTTGGAAACAGATCCTAGGAACCATATTAATCGTAATGGGAGTATTGATAATTTCGATGGGAACTTTAGCTTAGGTGAGTATAATCTTCTTTACAAGAGGTTCGATACTAGGTAATAAATCAAAAAAACTTAAAGTAAAACAAAATTCATGAATTGTTATGAACGGCATCGATAATGATATTTCTCAAACAAAAACGGCGAGTAGAAGATGGTTTTCAACACCATACAATTTCCGAGAGAAACTTGCATGGATCAAAAATAACCTGTTTGGTCCGTCTAAGAAATATAAGAAACTGACGGAATTTATTCCAAAATCCCTCGAGTTAAATTCCATTTCTACTCAAGTTAAACTTGGGTTTATAGGCGATATAATGCCTATGAAGAGGAAAATTTTGCAATTCGATGAGAGCCTTCGAGAATTCATTAATGATGTAGATTACCTTGTAGGTAATTTCGAAGGTATAATTACAAATTCAAAGAAAAGAGTTTTTATGGCACAGATTCACTCCGAACAGATATTACTAGATCTTAAAAAACTTTTCCCGCCAGAAAAAACCATATTAGCCTGCGCAAATAATCATTCAGCAGATTTCGGATTTCAGGAATTTAAAAAATCTTATCAATTACTAAAGGATCATGGCTTTTTGATTATAGGTACAAAGGATGAACCGAAAATTCTGTTGAAGGATTCTGTTAACTTAGCAAACATTACATATTGGTCGAATCATCCCTGTTCCTTCTTGGCAGATTTCGAAAATGTTGATAAGTACTTCGATCCCAATGCGAAATTCAACATTCTGTATCCGCATTGGGGATACGAACTACAGCTTTATCCGAATCCAGCACAGATCGAGTTAGGCAAAAAACTTCTGGAAAAGTGGGATATGATAGTAGGTCATCACTCGCATTGTCCACAACCTATAGCTAGATACGGAAATAAAATCATAGCTTATTCTCTTGGGGATTTCTGTATAGGAAAAAACCTTAAGAAATATCTTTATGGGATGATAGTTAAAGCTGAAATAGGGCCTGATAACAAAGGAATCTGGAGAGTTGGTAAAATGGAATGGAGATTTACTAAAATTGAGCATATAAATAGGCACATCTCTGAAGTTAGAATTATTAATCAGTGTAAATTCTTTGATCTAGATTTTTAAGGTTTTGATTTATGCTGTAGTCGCATAGCGAATTTAAATATAAATTAGAGAAAATATAGATTAAGAAGCAAATCGATAAAAAGGGAATATTAATGGATTATCCAAAGACTCTTAAGAGATTGAACTACCGTATCCCCCTAATTATGCCATTTAACGAATGGTTTTCAGCAGTCATTTCCTTCTACACAAAAATATCGAAATATCTCGGAGAAAACTTAATAGAAATTGTAGCAGCTCCGGAGGAAGATGCGTTGTATCATGGTTATAATGTTGTTATCCTTGTGAAAACATGCGATCCAGAAATGAATGAGAAGATTGCGAGAATTGAGACGGAAGTAGCAGAAGAATTTTCGGGAAAAATCTCCATAAGTTCTTACGTCACTAAAAATAGGGAAATTATAGAATATGCTAAGAGGTTCCTTAAATGGAAAAGTATGAAATATTAGAAGATGAAGCGCTATTTGACTTAAAAAATGGAAAATATAATAAAGCAGCTTCAGCTTTATATTTCAGCCTTAGATATTTTATCCGAAAAAATCCTAAAATTATTTGGTGAACAAATACCAAGAAGAGACGATAAGCTATCAAATGCAATCTTAAATAAGGGATTCAAGGAAGCATCTATAATCCTAAGAATACTATACCGAACAAGAATTAAAGCTGATTATAGCGATATTTCCGTCAGCAAAGAGGAAGTATTAACCAATTTGGAGCTCTTCCAAAAGGCAAAAAAAGAACTGCTTGACCACATTAATGAAAAAAATCTAGAGTGAACTGAGGCTCCCTATAGTGTTTTTTCGCTTCGTTTTTCTCAGATTCTCTCTGAAGAACCTATTATTTGACAAACCAAAAAAATTTCATTTAAATTGTAGATATTCTTTAAAAAAGAGGATCTTCGTTTTTGCCCTCGGTGACATGCTTGGCAAAAGAGATCATAGTAAAAACAATTCTGAATAAACATAAGAAGAGAGATGATTGGTTTTTAGACGATTATTCTCTAAATCCATACAAACTCTGTGCCTTTAATTGCATCTATTGTTATATTCGGGGAAGTAAATACGGGCAAAATATGGGTAAAGAATTAGCAGTGAAGATAAACGCACCAAAGTTACTCGAAAGAGCCCTTAGAAGAAGAGCACGAAAGAAAGAGTACGGATTCATAGCGTTATCATCATCAACAGAAGCTTGGCAACCAATAGAAGAGGAATATAAAATTACAAGGCAGTGCTTGGAGATAATATCAAGATATAAGTTTCCCATACACTGCGGAACGAAATCCCAATTAATTTTAAGAGATATTGATATCCTCTCAGAAATAGATAAGAATGCAATTTTACCACCAGATCTCGGAGATAAACTTAATCACGGTGTGCTAATTACCTTCTCATTATCAACCTTAGATGAGCACATATCAAGAATATTTGAACCTGGAGCTCCAAAACCTAAAGAACGTCTTGAGACATTGCAAAAAATTAAGGAAGAAGGATTTTTTGCAGGAATAGCTTATATTCCCGTGTTGCCATTTATCTCTGATTCCTATGAAAAATTAGAGGAAATGATTAAAACAGCTAAAGAATATAACGCGGATTATGTCTTTGTTGGCGCTTTAACCTTGTTTGGGGTTGGTAAGGAGCTATATTTACATACACTAAAGATCCATTTTCCAGATCTGATTCCCAAATACAAGAAGTTGTATAGGATATTTAATTACCCCAGTAAGGAATATCAACAAAAGCTTGAAAATTTAGCAAGGAAATTGTGTAATAAGTATGGTGTGAAATATATGATATTGTGATTGAGATGGAGAAACATGAGATAAAAAAGCTTGCAAGAGAGTTATACCAAGAGCTAAAAGGAAATAACATAGAAAAGTTCATAGAGAAGCTTCTGAAGAGTCTAGAAAAAGAGAGGACTGGGAAACTTAAAATGGCAAAGACTCCAGTAATGAACGCAATAGGTAAAGAGCTAGGTATATTAATGATGAAGGATAACGACAAATTTGATAAGCTATTAAAGTTATGGAAGATTTCTTTCAGAGATGCAAAAAAGGGAGAATTTGCTACAACTACAGGAAGAGAATTGAGATATATTGTTATCAATGCGTTGGGTTCAATATCTAAAAAAGAATATGAAAACTCTAAGAAATTTGTTCTAGGTATCCTTGGTGATTTACGTGATTGGGAAATGGTAGATACACTTGGTCTTAGAGTCATTGTAAACCTAGCAAAAAGCAATAAAGAAGAGATTTTTTCAACTCTCGAGAAATGGACTTCTCATAAAAATAAATGGGTAAGACGGCTATCTGTTGCATCCCTTCCACCAATAATTAGATCGATGCCAAACGAAGCAGAAAATTGCCTTAAAATTATTGAAAAATTAATGAATGAGCAAGATATTGATGTTAAGAAGGCTGTTGCGTGGGCTCTGAGAGAAATTTCAAAGAGGGATCCAAATGCAGTATACAAATTTCTAACGGGATATCTAGATACCATAAATAAAGATACACTATGGATAATAAGGGAAGGAATGAAAAAGTTGCCCTCCGAGTTTCAAAAGAAATTACATGCTACATAAAGATCCTTGATAAGTGTTCTTTTATCTTAAGTGAAACCTCTTGTGTAATCTTTTGGTGAAATTACATTTAATTTTGATATTGCTATCTCGAAATTCTCCTTATGTAGTGTTTTTTCTATGTCTTCAAATTTTTGAGAGGCCTTCTCCCAATCGTCTAGATCATTAGTAATAATTAAATCGATACCGTTTACCATCATTAATGCTAGATGAATGGCGTCATATCTGATGTTGACAATGGTATTGATCAGACCAGCAATACTTAGTATGATTTCATTTATTTCTAACAATTTTATATTCATGGCTAAATAGTCCTTTACCGCGTTGCTAGCAACTTTGGGATCAACTTTAGATATCGAACCTAATAACTCAATCGCTACAAGATATGAACCGTAGCCTTCAAGATTGTATTTATTTGCATCGTATAGTATTCTTTCGCAAACTTTTCCATATTGGCTATGATGAAATATTGCGTAGATGAAGATATTTGTGTCAATATAAGCTCTAATCCTCATCCCAAGATTCCTCAACTAGTCGAACAGCATCTATATCTTGTGGCTTCTTTATAAGATTAAGCATGTGTTTTACTGGGTCTCGCTTTTTTTCAATAATAGGCTCAAAAATTATACGCTTATCTTCAAGTCTAACTAATAATCTATCGCCAATTTTTATCCCAATTTTTTCTCTTATTTCTTTAGGAATCGTAATTTGATACTTCCTAGAGACCTTAACGGTTTTCATATAAGACACCGTACTACGTACTACTTATATATCAGATAAAAATTTAAATTTTGACCTTATAAAAAGAGACCTACGCGATTTTAAAACTCTATAAAGCAGATTTACTTAATCTATTTATTAAACTTCGGGTAGAAAAAATTATAATACCCATTTTATGGAGAAATGGGAATTTAAGACATCATCGAGTCCGAAATAAGAGATCGTAAATACAAGGTCGTAGAAAAATATTTGTTTAGAACAGTATACTTGATAGTAATCTTTTAAAATGTTACAATAAACTTGTTAAAACGTAAATTATAAATAGAGGGTTTGATTCTATACAGTTGAAAATAACTAGTCAAATTGCAAAAAATTGGTGATTTGTAGATGAAGAAAATCTCGATTTTAATAATTTTGCCCCTCTTTCTACTAGTGATGCTTCCTTATACACAGACAAGGGCTGCTGTAGTTCATGAAGATAACACGGTCAAACAAACAGCAGACTTAATAATTCTGACACCACACTGGTCTGGTATTTATAACGTCTATGTAGACGCCTTTATAGATTATTGGGAGAATAAAACAGGAAATACTATCACAATAGAAGTGTTAAGCGAAGATACTTCTGAGTGTTTAAGATTAGTAGAGCAATGGGCTGGCAGTCCAGAAGCTGACGTCTGGTGGGGTGGTGGATTAGATGCATTTCAGATAGCGGAATCAGAGGGCCTTCTTGAGTCATTCCATAATGAATCAGATCCAGAATGGGTAAATATAAACCAATCAATTCAGGATAAACTATTTGGTCTACCGTTAAAAGATCTTGATAGTGAATATGGTCTCTATAATTGGTGGGGTTCTGCTCTTAGCGGTTTCGGAATTATGTATAACAAACCTTATCTAGAGCAATATGGTCTTCCAGAGCCAAAAGATTGGCTAGATCTTACAAATCCGATCTATAAAGGCCATATTACCGTTGTGCCTCCAAGCAAATCGGGTAGTAATCACATGATTGTAGAGATAATCCTACAGACCTATGGATGGGAGCAAGGATGGGAGATTCTTACTAAGATGGCTGCAAACGTAAGAGATTTCCAGGAGAAGAGTTATCATGTCCCGCCACTAGTAGGAGAGGGCGAGTATGGAATCGCGCCAGTTATTGACTTCTATGGATTCGGACAGATAGCAGAGAAAGGACCTGATAATATTGGATTCATCTATCCGCCAGCAGGTAATGGTTCCCATACAGTAATTAATCCAGATAGTGTAGCTCTACTTAAAGGTGCACCACATCCATATCTAGCATATGAATTCATGAAATTCGTACTATCCTATGACGGTCAGAAGTTACTCTTTGAAGATCCAATTAACAGATTACCTGTTAGAGAAGATGTTTATGATGAAGCACCTGCGGGTTACTTCAATCCATTTAACACGACATTAACTTTAATGACCTATAACTCTACACTTGGAGAATTACGCTGGGATATAGTTAATGACTTATATGATATTCTTCTAGTAAATAGGCATGCAGAATTGGTATCTGCTTGGAACGATATACTTGCAGCTAATGCGACCTTACAGGATGCTGCAGAAGCTGGGTATGACATAAGTTCTGGAGAAGAATACTTAGATAAAGCCTTAGAGGAATTGACAAAAGTTCCAATAACAGAGGATTGGATTGAGGAAAATTATGAGGAATACGCTGACAATGAGACGTTAAGAGAGGAATATCATTCCGAGTGGGATGTATTTGCCGTAGATAAGTATAGAAATGCATCCGATTATGCCTGGTTAGCTTCTACAACCGTAACAGAATTTATAATCTCACACTTATCTGGTGTTGCACAACAGAATCTCTGGCTCGGATTAGGTGGAGGATTTACCCTAGGTTTAATTATCGGTGTTGCTGGAGTCGTACTATTCTATAGAAGAAAATGGGCTGCTGCGGCAGCCGAATAATTTCTCCTTCTTCTTTTTTATAAAAATTTATATTTAGGATGTTCTACAATCTCAATAGTGAGATTTGCTACTATAGACGTTATTAGGGATTTATGATGGATCTTGGGGCATTAAAGTTACGTTTAAGAGCGCAAGAAAGGAACTTTCAAATACTTGTCATACTAATAAGTGCGATACTCATTACGTTTATTGTTGCACCAATTCTATCGATAATACTTAAAGCATTTATAACAGAAAAAGGAATCTCCTTATCTAATTTCAGCTTATTCTTCTCTAATTCGTATTATAGAGAAGCGGTTTATAGTACATTCCTAACAGCTCTATTTACGGTTTTTGGAACTGTGGCAATTGGTGTACCACTGGCATATATCATGGTAAGGTATGAATTTCCCTTAAAACGGCTATTTTCGATCCTCATTTTGGTTCCTATGATAATGCCACCCTTTGTAGGTGCAATTGGTTTATACAAAATTCTTGGAATCAACGGTGCAGTAAACCTAATTCTCGTCAATTATCTGAATATTTTGGATAAACCTATCAATTTCCTTTTTGGAACGATCGAATTATTCAGATTAGGACCCTATGATAAGTTTATATTACCATATGGAATTGTCTTAATCAATACGATCCATTTATTTCCATTAGTATATCTAAACTGTGCGGCGTCTTTAGCGAACATAGATCCTTCCTTAGAGGAACAAGCGGAAAATCTTGGTGCACGCGGTTTCTATCTTTTTAGAACCGTGACATTTCCTCTAATGCGGCCGGGTCTAATGGCTGGAGCAGTACTTGTATTTATATGGACATTCTCAGATCTCGGTACAGCATTAATAGTACATTATTTCAAATATCTTCCTGTAATAGTTTTCTTCAAGTTATATGAAATAAGAGCTGGAAATCCCAGTCCCGTAAGCTATGTAATTGGCGTATTAATGATAATAACTTCATTTGTAGCCTTATATATTTCTAGGAAATATGTAAGCCTGAAACGCTATGTTATGCTATTTGCAGGGGGTAGGGTTATTAAGAAAGTTCTTAAACCAAGAGGTGTTAAACTCGCGCTCGTCTATGTGGGACTTATACTACTTAGCTTAATTGCTCTATCACCACATATTGGATTAACCTTACTGGCATTCTCTGATAAGTGGGTTTTTTCAATTCTACCAGAAGGATATACTTTAAGGCATATGAATCAGGTTCTGATGAGTTCGCTTCCGTACATGACAAATAGTATACTCTATTCCTCTGTAGCGGCAGTTATAGATATAATAATTGGAGGCTTTGTCGCGTATGTTGTTACAAGAAGATTGGCTGTAGGCGGAGATTTACTCGATCTGGTTGCAACATTACCAATTGCAGTACCTGGAGTTATTTTTGGACTAGGCTATTGGGCGTTATTTTACAAAGTGCCTCTTTTAGATCCTCTTAGATATACGCCAATTATATTAACAATTTCATATTCGATGCGTAGATTACCATATACAGTCCGTGTATCTTATGCAGGGATGTTACAAATAGATGAAGCGCTAGAAGAAGCGTCCATTAACCTTGGCGCAACTAGAATAACGACATTTCGCAAAATTACTCTTCCGTTACTTGTAATGAATCTATTTGCAGGAGGTATTATGGCTTTTGTTAACGCAATGATAGAGGTATCTACTACATTTCTCTTAGTCCTTACTGCAAGGAGCGCACCAGCTACGTGGTTTTTATATTTCGTAGCGTTTGCGGACCCAAGAAATGGACTGAATATGGCCTCGGCAATAGGATTGATTTTCGTAATTATAGTTGCAACAGCGTTAATTGTAGTGCAAAAAATATTAGGATCACGTATGGGAACTGTTTTCAGATTATAGGTGATTTTTATGGTTAGGGTAAAATTAGTAAATGTTACAAAAAGATTTGGTGAAGTTGTAGCAGTAAATAAAGTAAATTTCGAGGTAAAAGAAGGGGAATTGTTTACACTATTAGGTCCAAGTGGATGCGGGAAAACAACAACTTTAAGATTAATTGCAGGTTTCTATAAACCAGATGAAGGAGAAATTTATTTTGACGATGAATTAATGAATGACATACCTCCTCATAAGAGAAATACAGGAATGGTCTTCCAGAACTATGCATTATGGCCTCATATGAACGTATTTGAAAATGTTGCCTATGGGCTTAAATTAAGAAATATGCCACCGCCCAAGGTCATAAAAAAAGTAAAAGCCGCATTAGAATTAGTAGGATTAAAAGGGAAAGCACAGAGGATTCCATCGCAATTATCTGGGGGAGAACAGCAAAGAGTGGCTCTAGCAAGAGCGTTAGTAATAGAACCAAGAGTATTATTACTCGATGAACCATTAAGTAACTTGGATGCTAAGTTGCGTTTAAGAGTAAGGAACGAGATTCGTAAACTTCAGAAGAAGCTTGGTATAACAACGATATATGTAACACATGACCAAGAAGAAGCCTTGTCTATATCCGATCGTATCGCTGTTATGAATCAAGGACGGATTCTACAAATAGGTACTCCTGAAGAAATCTATATTTTCCCGAAGGATTTATTTGTAGCAGATTTCATAGGAATAACGAATTTTATTCCCTGTACTATTGTAAGTTATGATGAATCAAAAAAGGAAGCAGTCGTTAAGCTAGGTAATATGCAACTTAAGGTACCTAGTGTTTACAATAAAGTTGACGCTGGCGAGGAAGCGTTATTAGCAGTAAGGCCGGAAAACATAAAAATACATAAACTAGAAGAAGCACCCAAGCCATATTTAGAAGGTAAAATTGATCTTGTTACCTTTTTAGGAAGAGTTATTAGATATGAAGTAATCTATGACAATTATACACTAAAGGTTGAAGCGCCAAGAACCGATATGAGATCAATAAAAGAAGGAGAAAAAGTTGCTTTAACCATAGATCCTCTCGCTGTCAGAGTATTTAAAGCTAATAAAAAATAGAAAATTCAAGCAAACGTTTCTTATTTCTTATCTTTTTCTATATTGAAAATCAGTTCTTCTAGTTTTTTCTCGGTTGCTTTTTGTAAGAATCAGTAGCAGGTTTTCCTATCGGTAAGATTACTTGTAACACATAATTTTGAGGAATATTAAAGAATTCATTAAACCATCTGATTTTCGAGGGCGTATATGTTACGGTAGTTAAACCTTTCTCTCCAAGAGCTAGCAAGAAATATCCTATTGCAATCCAAGTACTTTGAATATAATATGGTGCCTTATTATCCGCAAAGACAAGAACTAAAACTGGGGCTTTTTCTAAAAATGGCTTTTTCCGGGTGATATTTCTTGCTTTAAACCATTTTTCATCCAATCTAGAGCCAATTCATGAAATTGCTTCTCAATCTTCTCGCAGAATTCTCTGATTTTGAGTTTCTTTTTCGCATCCGTTACTATTACAAACCTCCAAGGTTGTTTATTAGCTCCAGAAGGAGCCTCCTTTGCTACATTCAGTGCGTAAATTACATCATCTAAAGGAATGGATTCGTCCTTAAACTCTCTAATCGTAGCTCTTTTCTTTGCTAATTCATAAACATATTCCATTTAGACACCCTATTTTAGCTATTATGATTATCTATCTCAGACTTTAATTTTCTTATCTCGATTAAGATATTTTCTGGAATATTATGCTCTATAGCAATCATTAAGAATACAATTACTAGTAGAACAAGAGAAATTTCATATTTATAAAATAGGACGAATTCGGTTATACTAAATTTGGGACTGTATTTGGCGTGGAAAACTAGAGTTTCGAAATAAATTTCCTCCGGTGAGAATCTTGTCGTGAACATCTGGATTTTTTCCGTTATCGTTATGTTAATGATATGTTGAATTACTATTGGTCTATTGAGCTTTACTGTTTTGTTATCGTTTGCTATTATCTCTTTAATAATCCATGTATCATTTAATACAACATTAATGATACTATCTTTAGGTAAATCAAATAGAAAGAGGAAGTTATTCATATAGAATGAATTAAATTCTACGGTATGAATAAGCTTTCTCCAATCCGTGTTTGTATTATAATTAATCTCATGCTTTAAGTTTAATCCAGATATTATAGGTTTCCAAAATTCTGTTTTGTATACTGAAATTGATATTCCAGATCCGATCAAAATCAGACAATGCGTACTGTTATAATAGTAACCCCTTATACCAATAACTTCGATTCGAGAAAGCCCGTAGTTGAATAAAGAACTTTTTATCACATATGCAGGGCATACATAGAGACTAAGATAACTTGGGTACGTATTTATAAGCCGCATGGCCTCCATGTTATTCATAAATTCTATATTATAGAAATCTCTGATATCATGGCGCTTGACACTGGTTCTAAAACTAGAGGTTACAAAAAGCCCAGAGATAAACAGTATAATCATAAAAATTATGGAAACTCCCAATAATTTATTTAACTGCGCCTTTGAAGCAAGATTTCCGATGATCGGAAAAATCAAAATGTTCAGAAATGGTTTGTCAAAAAATCTTTAAATGTATTCCTTTTTTCGACAGCAAAATTTTTGGGAGGTTCGCCTTATTTCAACCTTCTAGAGACTCCCAAAGACTAAAAAAGGCGAACCTCCCATGTCTTATATACCATATTTCGCCTTAAAAATTTTCGCCGGTCTCATTCATGCAATCTTCGCCAGAATCTTCCCTAAATACAGTAAACACGGCCGTAGACTCATGACTATTCGCCAGAAAATGACCCTCATCGCCTTGAGTCACGCTCTCGGCATACCCTACAGAGACATTCCCCTGCTAGCGCTCGATCTCGCTGATGTCCTCCGCATCAAAAATATCACGTCGTTCCAGAATTTCAACGCATTCGCCAGAAAGATCAGGCCACAGACCCTGCAGACAATTATTGAAGCTATCGCTGTAGTAACTCTAAAACTCGATGATGACAACTCACGCGTCATCCTAATTGATTCTACAGGCTTTCAGATTATGGACGCCTCGTCTTATTATCTATGGCGTGCACAGAGGTCCGCTGATTTCTTTAAGCTCCATGTCGTCATGGATCTCAGAACAGGCGCGATACTTCTAGCGACACCAAGCGATAGATACTACCACGATATCAAGCCATTAAGGAAGTACTTCCTCCGCGAACTCAAGCGTCTTTGCAGGCGATTTGGCTTCAGAATAAAGGCAGTTTCAGCAGATTCAGCTTACGACTCCGAGGATATATATCGTAGGATAAGAATAGAATTGGATGCGATACCAGCGATAAAGCCGGTGAAGCGACGAGGCCTTCCTAAATCTGGGTTAAGGGCGAAGATCTGGCGAATGAGAAATCTTCCGTGGTTCAAGCGCTATGTGAACATGCGTTGGGTTTTAGAGGCGAGATTTAAGACATTTAAGAGGCTGTTTGGGCGTGTAGTGCGTGGTAAGAGCGAGGCAAGCCGATCAAAAGAAGTTCTGTATAAGGCGTTGTTATGGAACGTGCTGGTGTTGCTAGCGAAACTGGCGAATGGCCGGAAAAGAAGCTTTAATAAGGATGAAAAAATTATTATTTGACAAACCATTCAGAAATAATAATTTAATGATTATTATTGCATCGAGTTGTTGTGTAATATTATAGAAATAAAGCGAAAACGCTAACGATAAAACTGCGATTATAGAAAAGATAATGAGTCTTGTATGCTCATTTATATCCCTGAACTCTATTATAAGGCCTGATGTTATACTTAGTAATATGACTGCAATCGCATAGATGGGAGTAATATTAGAGAAAATTAAAGCTGGAGTTATTAAAGCGCATGATAATATAAGGCGCTTCATTTAGGATCCCATCTATCAGAT
>JAGGXM010000113.1 GCA_021163045.1 Thermoproteota archaeon
ATCATTGTCTTACAATTTTTTATGCTTTATAGAGAATTTCCGCATCTTCTGGTTTGTATTCACCGGTTCCTTTTATTACATATTCGATTCTAATTTCCTCGTCTGGATTTATCTCATTAAATATAAATTTAAGAATCTTGCCATCATCAATGGTCTCTTCCTGTGGTTCAATATTACCGCTTATGAATGCAAAATCCTTTGGTAATTTATCAATAAGTTCTATATTCTTAAGAACAGTATTTCCACGATTTCTAAATATCAGGGTTATAATATATTCTCCTTTCTCATGACCAGGAATCACGCTTTTACCGACCGTAAGTTTTCTTCGGAGATGTTTAACGTTAATTTTCGGTAATTTTTCTTGGGGAATTCTCACAGTAAGTCTTGGTCCGATCTCTACAGTACTTAAGGTTATTTCGATATCTCCAGAATAAGGCGAGTATTCTTCTTTCGGCTTCCAAGCTTGCATTCTATAGTTCACTTTCATTTTTTTGTTGCTAGAAAATTCTGTTCCAAAGCTTCTTTTTATATCTAATATTTCTATATACAGTTTATGCTCTGATTGAGGATTATAATCATTTGGTTCCAACCGTATAGTTATACCTTCTTTTCCTCGTTTATTACCCAGAAAGACCTCAATATCTTCTTGTTTTGGTGGCTTAAAGTCGCTTGGAATCGTATCTTTAATTATCAGACTTTTAATTCTCGTTGCGCCTTCGTTTGTTATTTCAATACTTGTATCAATTGGCGTTATTCTGTAACTCCCTACAGTATTTGGTACATGTTCCTTCTTAATCTGAACCGAAGTAACCGGTAAAGTCAATTTCTCTACGGTTCCGTTTCCTAAAACAGCAATTTTCTTAATAGGAACAACTGATATGTGTGCTTCTTTGTGGAATGTCGGTATTTTCTCACTTTTCACAGTCCAAACATTAGATTCAAATTTTTCTCCTGGATTTAAAATCTCATTTGGTTCAATATCCAGAACCTTCTTGCCGTTATCAGACTCTTTTACGACAAGCTTCATGATCTTAATTGGGAATTCAGATATATTTTCGATTATAACTTTACAATCCCAGGTATTTGGTTCTTCTTCGCGTTCATCTTTTTGGATATAAAATAGATTCTTAACCAAGCTTTCCATAGATTTTATTTTAACAGAGGCAAGATTTCCTCCGGCTTTAAATGATAAATTCGCACTACCTAAATCTAATTTTTCTTTATCTTCGGACCTTACTTTTCCTTCAATTAATAGTTTTGCTTCTGTATTGGGGCTTAAATCTGAAATGTTCCATTCGATTTCATTACTATAATTGTTAACTGTCCCCGCATTAGCTGAGAAATTCGTTGAAATGAAATTAGCATGAGGGAATTCCTTTCTAAATACGATTTCATTAATTTTTGCTTCGCTATTATTTCTTATTCGTACTTGAAGTTTTACTGGCTGATCTGTTCCATAGACAACAGCAATCCCTTGTTCTTCTTGTTCTGGTGTTGTGTCAATACTAAGTTCCAACTCTATCGGTAATTTTTTCTTCTTTGTGATGGTATAATCGCGCTCAATTTTACTTCCAGGATTCAATTCGTCTATCTTTATCAAATTCTCTAAGCCTTCGACATTAGTGTTCTCTATCTTAACAGAAATCCCCCAAATTTTATCTCTAAAACCATTGTTTGCAATAACAAATTTTCCACGAGCATTATAATTCTTAATTTTTCCCTTAGCATTTAATACGAATTCATGGAGTTCATTAATTGCAACTAAGAATTCTGCTGATTGCGGTTTAGAAATTCTTTCTCTAGCAGGTTCTTCTTTTACTTTTTTTTCTTTTTTTCTACGAAACACCATTTAAGATCACATCTTTTGATTTATATCTAAGACTATATTTACATCTATTATACTTTTCAAATTATTAAATCTTTCAAGAGAGTTTTTTCCTTCAATAGAAAAATAGACTTGAAGCTTATATTACACTTTTACAGCAATAAGCTGATGACTTCAAAATTACTGAAGAAATTAAAGATGTTATCAGCACTATAATGAGAAGCATCACATAGATCTCTTCTGTTATGATTCCAGCTTCAAGTCCAAAAATTGCAACGATAATCCCAAAGCTAAGTCTAAAGTTGTAGACCAAACCAGACAGCTTCGCTATTTCTGGATTTTTGACAAAAAATCGTATTGGAAGATAAGTTCCAATGTATTTACAAAGATACGCCGGAATTAAGAAAATAATAAGGATCTTGAGGGTATCTACCGAAATATAACTTAAATTCATTAAGAGTCCCGCTCTAAAGAAAAAAGCAGGTGCAAAGAAGCCAAAGGTTATTGTTTTAAGTTTCTTCTCTAATTCCCCATGGTCTTTCGCATATTTTGAAAAAATCACACCAAGAGAATACGCTAGTACTGCTTCACTGATATAAAGTTGTTCTGCAATGAAAGGCAAAATTACAAACAATAAGAGTATAAATCTTAACTCCATTTCCGAAGGTGCAGTAGGATATTTGCTTGTAATATACCCAATAATAAGCGGCGAGAGGACTAATATTATTACAAGGATACTAGCATAGAAAAGCATATGTGGTGTGAATTCCCCAACTAAAACGGCTAATATTCCCATACTTGTAACATCAGCAATCATAGCGCCTCCAATTACTAGATTCGAATAATCATCAACATTCATATTTTCCAGAACAGAATATACTAGTGCTAGGGATGTCGTCGAGAGACCAAGGGAAATTAATATCGAACTAAAAAATTCAAAATTAAGGATAAACTTAGCTAATGTAAAGATTATAATAAACGGTATAGAAAAGGATAATAACCCTGTTATTAAATTCTTAGATATATTCCTTTTCATTAAATCGATATCAGTTTCGTATCCAGCTAAAAACATTAAACCTACAAGACCAATAATGGCAATAAAATCTAGCCATTCTATTGTTTCCAATCCCAGAAGATTTGTTCCCACAAATCCCATTACAATTTCTAATATGGCCGTTGATAACCCGAGTTCTATTGCTAAAAAACCTGCTAATAAGATTAGTGAACCTATTATTATACTTGTACCCTGCAAAAAAAATCACCATGTATATAATTATCATAAAAAAATTGAAAATATCAAAGGGATTATATTAAAAATTCGGCTAGATTTTTATCCTATTCCATAATAGGATTTTTAAAGTTTTCTATGAGCAATTATTATTACTCTCGCAGAGGATATTGGCGAAAAACTTGATCGATTTACATCCCCATAAAGTTCCGTTATTTCCCAACCAGTTAGAGATAACATCTCAGAAAGTTCCTGAATGCTATATAATCGGATATAGATTGTTTTTTCATCTTGGAATATAAGATCTCTGTTATCCTTCTTATATAGGTCTATATGCATTTTAACTATGGATTTCTCAAGAAGAAATTCTAGTTCATATATATAGAGGAAATTACCTGCATCAATAATATGATTTATTGGAGAACCCCAAGAAGTAGAGATATGCATAAACCAATCTCGATTCATTATATCTAATATCATTACTGATTCTTCATTCACATACTTATTAAGCTGATTTAAGATAAGTAAATCTCCTTTCTTACCGGTATAGCCCATTGAATTGTATAACCATAACACAGCATCAAATTCTTGCCATCGAGAATTCCTCAGTAAGCTATCTAATTGTCTTGCATCGCCACATATTAAGTCTAATTTATAATCCACGTTTTCTTTCTTTGCGTAATTTTTAGCATAGTTTATAAATTTCTCAGAGATATCTATTCCCACTACGTTAAATCCTTCTTTAGCCAATGGAATGGAAATTCTACCAATTCCGCAAAATAAATCTAAGATCGTACAAGATTTTTTTCCTTCCTCCTTAAGAATTTTAAGAATGAAGTTCATTTCTTCCCTTGTAATTCTCGAGTTTAAAAGAGCTTTGAGATCAGGAAAAAAGAAATCTGGAGCTTCATTAAAGACTCTAATCCAATTTTGGGGCAAAGACCTCACGATTCCATACACTCCTACTTTACTTCAACAAGCATAGATAAATTTATAGAAGAGAGAATCTACCTCTAAGAATATCTAATTTTCCCTTAAATTCCTCTTTCTGAGTTTCTAATAACTGTAGTAGCCAGTCTACTAATTCGAGATAAAATTCTTTTTCGTACTTTTCATTCTGTACAGCTAAGCTTTCAATTTCAATATTATATGCTTTGAATAACTCTTCTAGAAGCCATAAACAAGTTCGTACTATTCTATCTTTTCTAATCACCAATACTTTGTTTATTTTTCCACTTTCAGCCATTTCAATAAGCTTCTTGAGACCTGGTCTATTTGAGCTTATTCCAGATCCAACATCTGTTATTACATCAACAATATTATATCCTTTTTCCTTAGCATAATTTAAGAGCTGATTTACTTGTTCGTTCAGTTCTCCAGATTCCACCTGATTTGGATATGCAACTCTGGCATAAATGACAACATTATTCCCGACTCTAGGCTTTTTAAGAATTCTTTCAATCTCCGACAAAGGATATTTAAATCTGCCACCTGGTGTTTTTATGTATCTTATCTTTCCAGCTTTTGTCCATCTATATAAGGTCAGCGGGTGAATGCCCAGTTTCTTGGCAGCTTCCTTTGGTGATAGATACTTTTCCTCCACGAAAGTTACCCCCATATTTCTTGGTTTGGGCATCCAGAAATTTTAACTTTCTATATAATAAGAAATTTATTTACAGTATATAAATGTTAATATTTGAGAATTTTTGTTAATCAACATTAGTCAGAAAACATTGCTCTGGCCAATTGAAACTGCATAATTCGATAAAAAAAGGAATTTATTGAGAATTAGTCTATCGTTGCTTTTTCGAACATGAAAGTTGCTATTAGAATAAGTACTGTAGAAAGACCTATCAAAAGTACTATATCAACTATTAGATCGAAATATCCAACACCAGCAAGGAGAGATCTTGCAACATCAACACCGTATGTTAATGGATTAATGTAAGCTGCTACTTTCATCCACTCTGGCATTGTGCTGATTGGATAAAAAACGCCGCTTAAGAATAGGATCGGCATTGAAATCATGTTTATAATAAGCTGAAATCCTTCGAAGCTTCTCAGATTGGTAGCAATTATTATCCCAATACTCGCAAAAGATACAGACATTAGGAGACCAATTAGGAGAACAAAAGGTAAATTAAGAATATTAATTCCAGGAGCAATGGGATATGCAATTAGTGTTATTATTAAGCCTTGAAGTACAGCAATCGTAGAATCTCCTAAGGTTCTACCGAGTATACTTGCTTTCCGAGAAACTGGAGCTACAAGGATTTCCTTAAGATATCCAAATTCCTTATCAAAAAGAACAGACATTCCTGACATAAATGACGACATAAAGATGGTCATCATTAGTACACCAGGTATTAGAAACGTTAGGTAATCTATACCTCCGAAAAGTCCAGAGGCTCCCCCGACTCGAAATGCGGCGGACCATCCTAATCCAAAGAAGATCATCCAGAAAATCGGTTGCGTAAAGATACTTACAACCCGTGATTTGGCTCTCCAAAATCGTAATATTTGTCTATACCACATTGCGTATAATACATCCAAATTTTTACCCAAATCTATCGCCTCCTAGCCATTCTAATTTGTCTTCGCATTCTAGCAATATCTACCCAGGATCCTTTCTCATCCCTAAGCTTTCGACCTGTTAATCTTAGGAAAACATCATCTAACGTGGGTCTTGTATACCTTACCTCTCTAATTTTTATATCATTATTCTGAGCAACATCAAATATTAGCGGAATTTTTTCTGAAACATTGTTAACTGTTATAGCAAGAACCCTAGGACTTACTGGTTTGATGTTTTTACTAATCCCACTTTCTACGATTTTTTCAGCTAGTACCTTCATTCGATGATCACTTCTTTCAATCGTAATATAGATTACATCGCCACCAACCATGCTCTTTAATTCATCAGGGGTGCCTAAAGCAATAATTTTACCATGATCAATTATAGCGATGCGATCGCATAATCTCTCTGCCTCATCCATATAATGTGTAGTAAGAAGAATTGTCATGTTCTTTTCCTTTTTCACGCGTAATATGTACTCCCAGATATGTGCTCTTGAGTGCGGATCTAATCCTAATGTTGGCTCATCCAGAAATAAGATTTCTGGATGATGCAGAAGACCACGTGCAATTTCCAATCGCCGTAACATACCACCACTATATTTCCGGAGAATAACATTCGCCCACTGATCTAATTCTACGAATTCAAGTAATTCCTTTATAAGACCTTTAAGTTCGCTTTTTGGTATATGATACAGTTTTCCGTGGAGCCACATATTCTCATAACCAGTTAAATTCCTGTCTACAGTTACATCCTGAAAGACAATACCTATTTTTTCACGAACTTTTTCAGGATTTTTCCTAATATCATAACCAGCTACAAGAGCTGTACCTTCTGTCGGTCTAAGTAACGTTGTTAACATATGTATTGTTGTTGTTTTTCCTGCGCCATTAGGGCCCAATAAGCCGAAAATTTCCCCTTTCTTAATCTCTAGGTTTATATGGTCGACAGCAACAAGATCTTCAAATTTTTTCGTCAAATTTTTAGTTTCAATCATGTATTCCATATAAAATCGCGCTCCGTAAATTTATGAAACTAAATCTTCCAATACGGGTAAGATTTTCTTTATTTTAGATAATTTATCTTCTAGAAATTCTACACCAAACTCCGTTAATACATATACTCTTCTCGCAGGACCGCTTTTGCTAGTATCCCATTCAGAGGCCACAATATCTCTTTTTTCTAGTCTGCGTAATAAAAAGTAAATCACACTTTTTGGTATCTTCACATTATATTTTTTCTCGATAGTATCTACTATCTGTTTTCCATACATAGGTTGTGACCTAAGCAATTTTAGTACAACTAGTAGTAAAATTCCTTTTAATGGCCAATACTGCCGTCTTTTCACACGATCTATTAATTTAATCATATATATTAC
This sequence comes from Thermoproteota archaeon, assembly GCA_021163045.1. Classification (GTDB taxonomy): domain Archaea; phylum Asgardarchaeota; class Njordarchaeia; order Njordarchaeales; family Njordarchaeaceae; genus Njordarchaeum; species Njordarchaeum guaymasense. Next base: position 7,007 of record JAGGXM010000113.1, read on the forward strand.
CTAGGTATTTTTTATACCTACTTAATATGAAATACCTATTTAAATCTTCCTCAACTTCAATTATTTGGAAAAGAAGGAGCTAACTTTTATTAGCTTCCAAATATTTTCTATGTGCGTCTATGATTAATTTTTTGGCCTCTGTAGAATTCCCCCAACCAAGAATTCGTACCCATTTACCTTCCTCAAGATCTTTATAGTGCATGAAGAAATGCTTGATTTCTTTAAGTATATTCTCATTTAAATCCGTTATTTCCCTTATGCTTGCAAATCGGGGTTCTCGCGAAGGAACAGCAATAACTTTGTGATCGGCACCATTCTCATCTACCTGCTTTAGTACTCCAATCGGAATCGATGGTACAACACAATAAGGAAACGTTGGCGTATGCGTAATAATTAAGACATCTATAGGATCTCCATCTTCAGCCATGGTTTTTGGAATAAATCCGTAATCTCCTGGATAAATAGTAGATGTGTGTA
>JAGGXM010000141.1 GCA_021163045.1 Thermoproteota archaeon
CGAGAAAGAAAGGATGACTTTTTAATATTTGGTTAATTACTTTCTTCGTTCTTTTTACTATTTGCTCATTACTTAGCTTCGCTTTTTCGTCCATCTTAGATAAATCTTCTAGTATTCCCTCTGAGTTACCTATAAGCTCACCGAAAATGATAGCCCATAATATGGGGACTACATTAAGATCGTATCCACCACCACCTAACATAAGAATCGGTAAATTAAAAGACGCAAGAAGCTTAGCTACTCGACGATATCCCCAGCCAGTATAACTCAAGCTAGTTAAGGGATCTCGATAATACCCATCAACACCGCTTTGAAGTATTATAATATCGGGTTTAAATTTTTTTACAGCTGGAATGACAATCTCTGAAAAAGCCAAGTTGAGATCATTATCGCCAGCGAGAGGCGGTAATGGTATATTTATGTTGAATCCATAGCCTTCCTTTTCTCCGAATTGATCTATAAAACCATTTCCAGGATAAAGATAATGCGGATCCTCATGAATACTTATTTTAAGTATTGGTTTTTCATACAAAATTTCCATTGTTCCGTCTCCCGCATGCGCATCTATGTCTATTATTACCGGTTTTCTACCCTGTTTCTCTGCATATACTGCGGCAAAGGCGACATCATTAAAAACACAGAACCCACCATCGCTATCTCTTTTTGCATGATGGAGCCCACCACATGGATTAAACACAACATCATATCCCGATAAAAGTAGATCAATCCCCATTTTTGCTGCACCACAGTATAATAAGGCCCATTCGAAAATTCCTGGAAATACTGGTGTATCCACTGAAAGATATCCATAACCCTTATTGCTTAGGTTTTTAACATGCTCGATATAGAATTTAGAATGAACTTGAAGAAGTTCTTCTGGTCTAATAGCTTTTGGTTCCAGAATCTTAAGATCCGGAAATTTTGTCATAAAATAGTTCTTAGTTTTAGTAAAACGCTCGGGGCGAAAAGGATGATCTGGTCCATAATCTAGTTGTTCATAGCCTTTTGAGTATAGCATGATAGCTTTTTTCAACCCAATATACCCCAGGACCTAGCTTCTACTCTTCTATCTATTAAATAATTGATAATAAGATATAAAAAGGAAAATATTTTTTCTTATCTCTAGCTATCTATAAAATTGGATCTCTCATAGAAGACAATGGACCGGATCTAAACATTCTTAAGGAGAATCACTTTATGAATGAAAAATATTTCTGGATAAGTTCTCTAGCTACATTTATCTCGTAATCGGTGACTATTGACTCCGTTCGACCAATTCTCATTTCAAGTTCATTCCCAAAATTCTTTAACATAGACCTTATAAAGAAATTATCGCCATTTAAGACCAAGGAAATTATTAAATCTCCAGTAGAATATATTAAGTAAGTTAATTCTGGGTAATCAATCTTGGCGATTCCACCTCTTCTAGGTTGGATATTAATTTGCTCACCTAGCATTAAAACAACTCCAGATATTATTGATGCTAAATCTATTGCTGAGCTCCTTATTTCATCATATATTTCTTTTAGAATGAGAACTCCTGAGCTCGTACTTACTAGGATCCCAATCAAGTCGATTGGCATGACAAATAGTTCCATCTTCTTTTTTGAAGTAAACAGAGCTAAGAGGACTATTCCAAGGCTAATAGACAAATACTGTAGATAAGTAAAGGCGATTTCACTTGTGAAATATGAAGCAGCGAAATAGATTACAAGTATCAATATCACAGGAAGGATCCAACAAGTTAAAATCCATAACAAGAAACTAGCTTTCTTCTTGTTTTTTAACGCTTTTAACGATAGATCTATGGTTTGCCCAAAAAATATAAATATAAGAATTAATGTGGGAATGAGGTTTAATGGTGTTAAAGCTAATTGTCTAGTAATAATGGATCCGGTAAGATTCAATTTTATAGGATCTACCATAAGTGAGATTACCTTTAAAATCGGCATAAAAATAATTATACCGAAGAACAATTTAGATATAACGGGAGATCTCAAAGATTCTAAGAAAAGAAGAAAAATTCCAAGTCCCGTATTAGAAAGTACTAGAGCGAGCATAACTAGTATTCTAGCCATGGAAATATCATGCGAAAAAAGTATTATAATCTCAAGAATTTCTGAAGCTAAAAAGGAAATAGCAGTAATTATTAACGAGTAAACTTGTGGTAAGTGCAGGTGTTTATAAAAATTTCGAAATAGTATAAATAGAGAGATACTTGTTAGACTTAAAGATACAGCTAATAACATTAAGTACAAACTTATCATAGATAAGACCTCAATCTTGAATTAAGATTAACCTAGGAATTGTAGCTTGTCCGCCTCTAGTTGAAATTATTTTCTCCTCAAATTCCTTTATGACCTCAGGATCTGGTATGATCTCTATCTTGAGTACTCCATTCTTATAATCATCTACAAGATATCCCGTATCTTTATCCTTCCCTAGTTTCTCTAGAAAAGCTTCTAAGTTTATATGTTTATCGCAATACAGTCTCATGACCACATAATCCTCTTTCTCCTCTAGAATTATTAGATGTTTCATCTCAAACTCTCTTTCTATGAAATTTGTTAGGTAATAATCATTAAATATTATTCCCTTCACACGAATATTTAATCCGCTTATTCCTTTGATTTCACCTAATGTTTTTGTCTCTATTACCTCTTTATGGGCAACTCTCCCTAATATCCTTATTGCTGGTAAGCCGAGAGGAGTATTTACTTCAACCACTTTAACGATATCATGCAATCTTAAATTTGGAATTATATACTTTTGTAATGTAGTAATTATATATTCTCCAGTTTCTCCTTTCTTTGCATCGAGGATATTAACTAGTTCACCATTTTCTCTCTTAATGAATGCCAGATGGGTTTCGGGTACGTAGATATCTGCTTGCTGAAGTTTTGTGGGGATTTCGAATCCAAGAATTCCGCTC
>JAGGXM010000066.1 GCA_021163045.1 Thermoproteota archaeon
ATAGCAAATACTGCAATTAAATTATTTCTTTACCTTAATTTTTATTAAGTTCTAGAAGAATCTTCGTTATTTAAATTTTTTACTCTATTTTTGAAAAAAATAAAAAAGATATGATGCTATAATAGATACACTTATAATTTTTTTATATACCGAAATATTAAAATTTAAATTCAACAAATATTAAGAGTGACAAGAACTACTATCCGATAGATAGTGGTTCTTGATCCTACCATAATTAGGACGCGATATTTATGGTAAAAAAGTGGAAAGTGATTTTTGAAGGAGAAAGTCCAGGAGCCGCTGATGATTTCACACTCGAATTTGTCGATATACGGGATATCATGGGTAAAACCTTAGGTCTGAAAAGAGAAGCCATCGAGATAATAAATGACAAGATAAAGAATTTGGATAACTACCATGCTATAGGCAACATTAAAGAGATCGTAGGCCCAGAAGGCGAAGATATAATAGAAGAAGCTTGTATTGCATTATTAGCTATTGACCAGAAAGATTTAAGATTCGGCTTCTTATTTGCTTTTATAGATAATGAAATAACTCTTCTTGCGTTATGGCCAGAAGGCTATGCAAACGCAGTAAAGGAAGATGTTAAACTTCTAAGTGGTGTGATATATTATATGGTTGAAAAACCAGAAAACTGGAAACGAGTAGACTTAATATTGCCAATCCAAAAATAATAATTTCTTCCATTTTTTCTCTTAATAATTTTTATACAAAATATTATTATATTTGTTGCTAGAAAGTAGTCTCTTTCTAGCCAAGACTACTCGGTGGGCAAAATAAATGATATATTCTTTCCTCCGGAGGAGAATATTCGTATTTGTACTGATTGCAATGCTCTTTATTGTACCACTTTCTTCAAATTTGATAAATGTAAAGAGTAGAATGAGGACTGAAACTTCCCCTAAAGCAATTAGTGACTGGACTTTTATGGTATACCTTGATGCTGATAATAACTTAAATGACTATGGAATCGATGATGTTAACGAAATGGAGCAGGTAGGATCCTCTAGCGATGTTAATATAATCGTCTATCTGGATCTTAGGGAAGATCCCGGAAGACTATTACGTATTAAATCTGATGATGAGGATAGCATAAATTCAGAGATACTAGATTCATCAGAATTCTGGGCCGAGAGAAACATGGGTGATCCTCAAACATTAGTAGATTTTTTGAATTTTGCGAGTGCTAATTACCCAGCAGATCATTATGCTCTTGTTTTATGGGATCATGGTAGCGGTTGGAAAACATTCGGTCAAAGTTCCTCCACAAGTTCTTATGAAATAGAAAGTATTGATAACACAGATAATATGCGAGTAGAAGGAATTTGCTATGATGAGACTAGCGATAATGATGCATTAACAATGGATGAATTAGAAAATGCATTAAGCGAAGCAAATATCCATTTGGATCTATTAGCATTCGATGCTTGCCTTATGGGCATGACTGAAGTAGCATATGAATACAAAAATTATGCTGATGTTATTGTCTTCTCCGAAGAAACGATTCCGGGTGATGGTTATCCCTACGATGATATTCTAGAAGAATTAATAGACAATCCTTTGATGTCTGCGCAAGAATTAGGATCGACGATTGTTGATTGCTATTCTTCATACTATGCTTCGAATAAATTTATAACGCTCTCGGCTATAGACTTATCAGTAATTAACAATGTAAAAAATGCAATAGACGCATTTGCACTAAGTGCGATTGACAAAATTAGTGAAAATGTATTTGCACTTAGCTGCGCTTGGAAGTTGGTGGATTTCTTTGTAACAATAGAATACATTGATTTATACCACTATATGGAGCTGGTTAAAGCATATTCTATTGATTCTGAACTAATAAGCAAAGCCCAAGATGTTCAAACGGCGATAGATTCGGTTATCATTAATGAAAAACATGGTTCTATGCATGCTAATGCTAAAGGAATGAGTATCTATTTTCCTTTCCTACAAGCAACATATAAACAAACTTATGGATCAACAATAAATCTTGCTGAAGATACAAACTGGGATGAATTCCTCTCGGCCTATTGGAACCATGGCGGTGGCGGGGGGCTAATGGTAAATGGCTACGTATTAGAAGAGATTACTGGGGACAACGATGATATTATAGAACCCGGAGAAGTAGCGAACATGACAATCACCCTACAAAATGGAGCTATTATTGCACAGGATAACATCAACACCACATTAATAACTAGAAATCCATATATTGAAATTATTCAGAATTTCTCAACATATCCTGCAATTAATCCTGGTGGTACTGCATCAAGTAATGTTATGTATACATTTAAAGTAAATAATACTGCTCCAGAGAGCTTTCTAACAGCATTTCAGCTATTAATAAATAGTAGCTTTGGAATTTGGACTAGCGAGTTTTCGATCCATATTGGGGCTGTAAATTTAACAGTTTCAAATGGTGACACATTAGAGAATGCCATTGAAATACATGGTGGCGATATTGTAACTGGCATCCTTCCAGGTCCTGGGAGACTTAATGACTATTATCTAAAGGTCTATATTGAGTATGGAAAGCAGCTGACTGTGACTCTCTCTGGGGATACCGGAACCGATTTTGATATTGCATTACTTGATTCAGGAGGATCTATTATAGGAGAGTCTGTTAGGACGGAATATCCAGATTCTATAGTTGTAGTTGTGACTGCCAGTGGCTACTACTATATCCATGTGTATCCTTTCTCGGGAAAAGGAACATTTACTCTTTCGACTACGCTAGTTAATGCAAGCTTTGTCTATGGAAGTTCGTTTTACGCCGCAATACCATTAAAAATAGGGCAAACAAAAAGTGGTACATTACCAGGAGTAAACCCATATGGTGGAACTTACTACGTAATTCGGGCTGAAAAAGGCAAGAAATATTTCATAAAACTGGAGGGCGATGAAGGTACTGACTTTGATGTCTGGGTTTATGATAGAAATGGAAACTTTGTTATTGAAGCAAGATCTGCGATCTATCCTGATGAATGTAATTTTACAGCAGAGTACACAGGGTCTTATTATATCGAGGTATTTATGGATCCTTCAAGCCCAGGAGGAAATTATCGAATCACTGTTTTGGCAGAGGGATTTCAAATTAACTGGCTTATTGTAGTTGCGATTGTCGTCATTCTTGCAATAATTCTCCTGGTCCTTTGGAGAATGAATAAACTAGAGTCATTCCTTAGAGCCATACTTTCGATATTCATAATTATAATTACATTCCTGTCTAGAAGCAAGTCTAAAGAGCCATCTGAACAAGGAACAACGGTATCAGCTACAGGGACAACTCAACCAAAGACGCCAAAGCGTTGCCCTTATTGTAAGGCTCGATTGGCCCCTGGAACAACAGTATGCCCAAAATGCGGGAGAAAAGTAGTTTAAAGCTTTTTTCTTTTTTATTAATAAATACAAGATTTTAATAAGCTAAAAAAGAAATTTCAGATCAATTCTTTGAAAGCTCTCTTCATTTTAAATATTATGAAGCTCTCAATAATAGCAATAATTGTGAGTATACCAATCATTGTTATACCTATTGTATTAAGTACGCCACCACTTGCCATTGTTCCCGATCCGGTAATTGTTCCGATAATTAGGCCCACATCATATAGAATCAATGCTGTGAAATCGCTTATACCGCCTAAAGATAGAGATCTTATGTATATTAACGGTTTCTTCGTATCATCTCTAAGTTGCTCAGCAAGATTTCCTATTGAGGAACCCTTCGTAACTTCATCGGTTACGATTATATCATATACCCCTTGTTCTAGTTTCTGAGAAACTTCAGCATATTTGCTTGGGCTGGGTGTTTGGCCAGGTTCACCTACAAGAAGCACTCCAACAGAAATTCCACAGGCATTTAGGATATAAGCAACTGCAGGGATTATTGCAACAGATGTCAATTCATCGAGATTATTGCTACTAGACAACTTATTTAATTCATCAATAAGCGAATTTATTTTTTCTTCAAAGAGATCTAACTTTGACATATAGTAATCTTTATTTTCAGGATCAATAGCTGTTAAGGCATTGGTTACTGCCTTTGATATTGCTAATGCATTGAGTGGATGAGTCCAATAGCCATGGTAATTCTTGGTGAGTTCTCCAGTTCTAATTATTGTGAGTCCATATTTAGTATAGTTATCTAATGTAAGGAAAGGTTTATCATTAACGTTTTCTAGAATTCGTCTCTCAAACTCTAAGAAATCTGGATTCGCTAGAACAAGTAAATCTGAAGACTTAATCTTATTTATATCCTCTATCGTTGGGGAGTAACTATGAGGATCTGTTCCTGGTGGTAATATTGAGAAAACATTTGCATAAGGTCCAACAATTTCTCTAACTATAGCGGCGAAAACTTCATTTGATGTTGCAATTGTTATTGATGGTTCAACTAAGTTTAGTCCATTAGTGATCGGTAAGGTAATTAAAAGGATGAAAATCGCTGTTTTTAACATACATGTCACCTATAGCAAGTAATCTAGCAAAAGATTTTTATATTAGCTTTTACCTAATTAAAATTAGGTATAACCTAACTTTTTAAATATAACTAATCTTAGTGTCTTCGTGGTGTCGATAATGGAGGGCGTTACACTTAGAGAGATGGATTATCTGAAGATACTCTTTGATGCGGAGGAGCATGACTACATAGATTTATTAGGGCCAAAGAAAATAGCTGAAAAGCTAAAGGTACGTCCACCTACCGCTGTAGAAGCTCTTAAAAAGCTTCATAAGAAAGGTTTAATCTCCTATACTAAGAAAGGAATAAGATTAACAAGATCAGGAAAACTCGTGGTAATGAGGTACCTTCGGCGCCATAGGATACTAGAAGTATTTTTTGTTAAAGTATTAGGTTTGGATCCTGAATTCGTATGCACGAACATTAGGGGTACAGAGCTTTTTGTAGGTGACGAATTAATTGATAAATGTTGCGAGTTTTTAGGTCATCCTGATAAATGCCCGCACGGGAGACCGATACCACATTCACAATTTTGTTTAAAAAAGGAAGGAGAAGATGAGCTATGGATTTCAGTGTGAGAGTGAAAAATTTAACTGTTAGATATAGGGATATAATCGCTCTTGAAGATGTCAATTTTGAACTAAAACATCCTTCATTTCTAATAGTTTTTGGTCCAAATGGATCTGGAAAGACTACGCTTTTGAAGTCCATCCTTGGCTTAATTAATTATGAAGGCCATATTGATGTCTTCGGTTTAGATGTTAAAAAACAAGCGACAGAGGTAAGAAGAAAAATTGGATATGTACCTCAAAGGGAAAGAATAGCACCACATGTTCCAGTTCGGGTTCTAGATGTAATCCTTATGGGGCGACTATCTCGTAAAGGCTTATTATATATGCCAAAGAAAACAGATCTGGAAAAAATCAAGGAGGTTCTTAAGAGTTTGGATATATATGACATACGATATCGGAGATTTTCACATCTATCTGGTGGGCAACAACAACGAGCACTAATAGCTAGGGCTCTCGCAGTAGAACCGGAAATTCTACTTTTGGATGAGCCCTTCTCGGGCATTGATGTAGCAAGTATGGAGAAAATAATAGAAATCCTCGAGAAAATCAAAAGAGAGAAGAAAATGACTGTAATAATTGTTACCCATGATTTGAATCAAATTATGCATCTTGCGGATACCTTACTACTACTTAAAAACCGTGTAATAAAGTTCGGTACAGTTGATGAAGTTCTTGATGAAGCAGTACTATACGAAGCCTTTGGATCAAAGGCAAAGGTAATACGATTTAAGCAGGAATGTTATGCTTTATTAGGTGATTACCATGCCTGATCTTGTTACTATAATAATGTCGGGATTCTTTATAAGAGCATTAATCGCTTCATTCCTTATTTCAATATTATCAGGATTAGTAGGATCTATAACAGTATTTCGGGGACAGACATTTTTAACTGCTGGTGTTGCGCATTCTGCGATGGCAGGAGCTGCTCTAGGTATCTTTCTCAATTTATACGGCTATATGGCTGGGGTTGATCCATTATTAATTGCGACGGTATTTAGCGTAATTATCGCTCTTTTCGTTGGTTATATTGCAGAAAAAGGTGAAACTGAAAAATTAGAAATCGCTATTGGTGTAGCATTTGGTTTTTCTATGAGTCTAGCAATCCTATTTATTTCAATGATCCGAGAATATGCAATAAGAGCATGGGGACTGATAATGGGCGATATTTTACTTTTAACATACCAGGATCTACTTCTATTGGTGATCATTTCTGCAGTAATAGTTCTCATAAACGTTATAACGCTTCGAGAACTTGTATTTATAAGTTTCGATTTTGAGGGAGTAACGGCCTTTGGGGTGAACACTAAATTCTACCATTACTTAAGCTTGGTTTCAACAGCAATTGCAATTGTTGTTGTAATGAAGGGTGTTGGTGCAATTTTAGTCTATGTAATGCTAGTAACTCCCGCA
>JAGGXM010000094.1 GCA_021163045.1 Thermoproteota archaeon
CACCATACCCTAATGTTGGTAAAACAGGTCCTAGATGCTTATATTTCCTGTACGCCTTCGTTGCAAGATCGCCTTTAGCCCATGGACGTGGGTCAACAATCTCGCCAGCATTGTATCTCCGAGCCGCTATATACCCAGCGGCATACGGCATTTCTCCGTGAAGGACCGTCGGGCCATCTTCTACAACCAGAACACGTTTACCTTCTATGAGTTCTGGATTACTCACTTTGAGCGAAGATGCCCCAAGAATTATTTTAGCATCAGGATTTACAGCCATTACATTGTTCTCTACTTCATGAATCGAATCAAACTCAGCTTCAACCACTTTATTGATCACTACATAATCTGCCATCCTTATATTCACTGATCCTGGCCAATAACGTAATTCATGTCCTGGGCGTAATGCGTCCGCTACAACTATGAAAAGATCAGGTCTATAGAACGGAAAATCATTATTCCCGCCATCCCAGAGAACCACATCAGCTTCTTTTTCAGCCTCTCTTAAAATCTTCTCATAGTCAACTCCTGCAAAAACTACAAAACCACGGTCTATATAATGTTCATACTCCTCTCGTTCTTCGATAGTAACCTTATGCTTCTCGAGATCCTCATAGGTTTCAAATCTTTGAACAATCTGTTTAGTCAAATCACCATAAGGCATAGGATGCCTCACGATTGCTACCTTTACTCCTTTCTTACGAAGAGTCTCAACAATCTTGCGGCTAACAGTCGATTTCCCACATCCTGTTCTAGTCGCACCTACAGCAATTACTGGTTTTGTGGACTCAAGCATCGTATCATTTGGCCCGAGGAGCATAAAAGATGCTCCTGCAGCGTTTGCTATCGCAGCTCTTTCCATTATATATTGATGAGATACATCGCTATATGAGAAGACAACAATATCCACATTTCTTTCGCGAATGAGGTTCGGTAACTCTTCTTCTGGATAAATTGGAATCCCATTTGGATATAAGTCTCCAGAAAGCTCTGGGGGATACTTTCTTTTTTCAATTCCAGGAATTTGAGTCGCAGTAAAAGCTACGACCTCATAGTTTGGATTATTCCTAAAATAGACATTGAAGTTATGGAAATCCCTTCCAGCAGCGCCCATAATTATTACTCTTCTCTTCTGGGTCATAATTGCACACCTCTCTAATTGTTCAATAAGAACTCGATTTGTTTGTCCTTTTTACAAGTATTAATTTTTTCATTAATACACCATGAAACAGTAGAAACAGTATCCTTTACTCCTAGGAATTTCTCTACCAAGCGAATTCACTTCTTTTCTCATTAATTAACTGGAATTATCGTCGTTTTCATGGAATGGTTGATTTATTTAAAAGCATGAAATTCTCTTAGAACGTCTTTAGGTACAGGATTTAAGTAATGAAGCCTTAATTTCTCGCATATTTTTTCAAAATCGCAGTCTGTTGTTATTATCCCTTCTGCATTAGCTTTTTTAGCAAGTACCGCATAAATAGTATCGTAAATATCATGACCTATTTCTTTTGACAGCTTGAATGCTACTTCTACGTCTTTTTTATTCATGCATAAGAACGATATATTTGGGAGTCTTAAAAAAGAACGTAGCGCTTCTTCGGCTTCAGATTTCTCAACTTTCCATTTAGACGTTAGGATCCAATATACTCTAAATGGGATGAAATCAAATAATACAAATTCTATGCCTCTCGTTATTCCTTCATCAATAACTTCAGAGATATACTTGTTCCCTGGATGGTTCTCTACTAGATAAATTGCTACAACGTTGATATCAAGTACATATCTATTCCCCAAAAGTTGCCTGTCCTGCATCAAAGAAAGCCTCTTTCAGTGCTTTCGCTTTTACTTTCTTAACTTTATATATGGGTTCCATTATGATTCTTGAGCCCTCTAGATAAATCTTTACGAAGGAATGCTCATTAAGATTTAGCTTCTCTCTAATTCGCTTAGGTACAACAACCCTACCCTTACGATCAAGTTTGATTAAACTCTCCACTATTAATCACCCAAAGACTACTATGTGGGACAATATATATAAAAATTCCCACTTCGAAACGCAGATATTCAAATCAAATTATCGCAACAATAGCACCGTAATAAATATCCAGAATCTTATCAGAGATAAGCAAATTCCGTAAATAATATATGGTTATCTTTCTCCAGTTGGAGAAAAAGAGTTCAAATAAAAAGGAGTTTAATGACTTCAAAATTCGACTTCAATCGTTTCTTGTGAATCTATATAATCGATTTGTTCTGCATTATGCATCGCTTTTAGATCCATCTCAAAGCGCTTAAGTTCTTTAGGTATCGCGATTCTTTTTACCTTTGACTTTAATGAAAGCCCCTTCTCTCTTTTCGCCTTCCATATCTGCGAGTTTACATCGTTGATCAATTTAGTTAGCTGCAAGTATTCTTCCTCAAATGGTTCCTCATCTGGAAAACTCTCTAAGTGTACCGTTTTTCCGTAAAGCTCCCTGTAAATATAATCTGTTACAAAGGGAGTTACAGGAGCTAATAACTTTAAGATGGTTCTTAGAACTTTATGAAGAGTCCATCTTGCCCCATTGATTTCTTGTTCGGATCCAACCGAACCATGTGCCCTCGCTTTAGCCATCTCAATATACTGATCAGCTAAAATCTCCCAAACGAAGCGCCTTATTTCATTTACAGCAAAGAAATCAAAATTATCATAGTACTCTCGAGTGTATTTCACCAGCCTGTTTAATTCAGCTAAAATCCATCTGTCTGTCTCTGTAAGCTTAACTTCTTTCTCATCAGGTTCTGGGAAGATCGAAATGAACCTCGCAACGTTGTATAATTTCTGAA
>JAGGXM010000155.1 GCA_021163045.1 Thermoproteota archaeon
ATGAATATTCGCCATTTACGAATTTTTCCTATATTTCAATCGAGATTTTATTAAAGACAATTTCTCTGTGTATATTAAAACCCTTTTATATTTCGCTATCTTTACTTCATTTTTTTACAGATTTTTTTTTCATTTTATTCAATTAATTGTGATAGAAAATCGTGAAGTATTACAATTAGAAATTTTTGATTAAAAATTAATGAAGAAAATAGTGGATAATAATACGCTAGTCTTATTATTAGTTATTCTCTATAATCAGCACTTAAAGAGTTCCCTTGATCAAACTATCATAAGAGTTTTCCTTTCATAGATAGAGAATTAATGAAGCAATACATTAATAAAAAGTAATTCCTTCTGATTTTTGAAAAAAGTATTCAAAATTCATAGAAAAGGTGATACGTTTGCCTCGAATAGTAGACGCTCCATGGAGTGTAATTAGAAAAATGACTTCGAGGGAAATCCTTGAAGGTATTAAGAAAAGTGAAGGACGCATTATTGCTGCTGAGGTTGTTGTTCCAACCGAATCTTTAGTTGATGGCGTTTCTAATGTAGAAATAGCTGCTAGTTTTGGTGCAGATATTATAATCCTAAATTTCTATGATGCCTATGAGAAAAAAATAAATGGAATCCCCGAAAGTATTAAATCAATACGAGAGCTCCGAGATTTTTTAGGAAGACTAATTGGTGTTAACCTAGAACCTGTAAAACCCGAAATTGCCAAGCAACTTGGATATACACCCGGCCGTCTAGCTACGCCAGAAAGCGCCCAAAGACTAGTTGAAGATGGTGTTGATTTACTTATTCTTACCGCTAATCCTAAGACTAATGTAACTCTTGAGGATCTCGTTCAAGCTACAAGAGAAATTAGAGAAAATATTGGTGATAAGGCTATAATTATTTCTGGGAAAATGCATCTTGCAGGAAAATACAAAGAAGCAATAACCCTCGATATTGTCAAAAAATTCAAATCAGCCGGCGCTGATGGTGTTCTAATGCCTGCTCCAGGAACTGTTCCTGGTATAGATCTCGAATTTGGTAAAAAATTTGTCAAAATGGCACATGAACACGATTTGATAGTAGAATCCTGTATTGGAACATCACAAGAAGGCGCAGATCTCGAGACTATAAGAAGAATTGCTATTCTTGGTAAAATGACTGGTGCAGATATACACCATATTGGAGATTCCGGTTTCAGACCCGGTGTACCCATTCCCGAGAATGTTATGGCATACTCTATTGCAATAAGAGGCAAGAGACATACATATAGAAGAATTGCTGCATCGATCTTACGATGATTTTCTTTTTTTATTAAAGCTGATATTAAATTCCAAAAAATTAATGGTAAACATTAAAAATAGTTATATCAACTTTTTAGTTATACTTTAACTATTTGTTAAGATGCTTAAGCAAAGGGAGGAAATCTAATGAAAATTGTATGGTTTAGAATAGATGATAGATTTGTACATGGCCAAGTTACTGTAGCATGGACTAAGATTTCTAATGCAAATACCATTTGGGTAGTTAATGACTCGATCGCAAAAAATCCAGTATTAAAGCAACTTCAGATTTCTCTTGCTCCACCAGGTACTACTGTTGAGGTTTTCACAGTCGATGATGCCATTAAGAAATTGCAGGAGGAAACAAATGCTAGTGATAATAAACGAGTTTTATTAATTGTTTCCAATCCTATCGATGCCCTTAAGTTGATAGAAGCCGGGGCAAAAGTTGAGTTTATAAATGTTGGACAGATGGCATGGAAGAGAGGTAGAGAAAAAATCGATAAAACTGTTTCAGTGACCCCGGAAGAAGCTGCAGCTTGTAAAAAAATAGCTGAAATGGGTGTAAAGTTATTGTATCAACAATTACCAGACTTTCCGCCAAAACCAGAAGATTTTATTGAAAAGCTGAAGAAGAAGGGGCTTATCTAAATGGAGATAAACTTTAGTCTGCTCGGAGTCGGAAAAATTGGCGTAGTTCACGCATGGGCATCAAAAGCAGTATCTTTTTCATTTGATGATATCAATCCTGAAAAAATTCATTTAGTTGGTGTATATAATCGAACGGTAACGAAAGCTGAATGGGCGAAAAAAAGATTTGGATTTGAATATTATACCGGAGACTGGAAGAAAATCCTCGAAGATGGAAAAACAAATGCCGTTAGTATTACACTGCCTAATGTATACCACGAAGAACCAGTAATAGCCTTTGCTGAAAGAGGCGTTCACATTCTTTGTGAAAAACCAATTGCAGCAACATTTGAACAAGCAAAAAGAATGTATAATATAGTATCTAAGACACAAGTTATAACAATTGTTCCTCTCGTTATGAGATTCATGCCTACAGTCGCATATGTCCGTGAACTAATTGAGAAAGGAAAACTAGGGAAAATAACCCACTTCCGAGGTGTTGTAGGACATTCACGTTATGTCAATCCCGATTTGCCTATGGAATGGAGGATGAAGAAAGCTATCGCTGGGGGCGGGGCTTTAGCCGATGTTGGAATCCATCTCATGGATCTTGCTAGATATTTAGTTGGTGATATTAAAGAGCTCGTTGCTAGAACAAAGACCTTTATTAAGAAGAGAAAAACCAAGGATGGTAAGGAAGATATCGTTGATGTTGATGATGCAGGTATACTAATCATGGAGTTCGAAAATGGAGCACTTGGATCAATAGAAGCATCCAGAATGGCCCCAGGTTTTACTGAGCAACAAAGAATTGAAATCCATGGCACAAAGGGCGGAGTTAGATTTGCCCTTGTAAATCCGTTTAAACTTCAGTTATTCGAGGTGGGTAGTCCCGAAAAAGTGGTTAAAGAAATTGAGTTGAAGCCTTGGAAACACGCTCTTTGGCCACCAGGAAAATCCGTATCTGGGTGGGGGTACCTCTTTGTTCCATTATTCCATGAGTTCTTTACGGCAATTTTGGAAAATAGAGAGGCAAAGCCTGATCTCGAGGATGCGTTAAAGGCTCAGGAAATTCTCGAAGCAACATATAGATCCGCAGAAGAAAGAAGATGGATTTCTCTCCCCCTATAGTTTTTTAATTATACATTTTTAATCTTTAAGCCGCGGTAGATAATCATGTCTAATGACTCATATTATAAGATGCTAAAAAGCATGAAAAAAATTCAAAGCTTTGCTTGGTTAGAAAGTAGATCTATTGAAACATCGAACAAAAAAATTAGACCAAAATTGACTCCGAGATATTTTGGCGTTCTAACTCTTAGGATTCCTAACCTCTTCTTTCAAGGATCTTTTTTAAAATTTAAGAAGGTAAATTTAAAGATTCCTTTATCTCGTATACGGAAAGTTGACTGCCTTATGGGAAAGTTAAGAATTAAGTTCATAAACAATCACAGAATTATCGAAAATATTCTTTTTTCTATAGGTGAAAAAGAAATAACCATTGTTCCATCACCAAGAGCTGCTGAATTTTGGTCAAAACTAATTCTAAAAGCTAAGGAAATCCTAGAAAAAAAGTAGTCCTCTGTAATAAAAATTATTCTACTTTTTTAAAAAAAAGATAAAAAGGTTTAGGGTCGTCTCCTAAACGCAAAGAATAGGATTGCTATTACTGCTACAACGCCAGCACCAACTATAATTGTTGTCGTACCTCCGGGTATCTCTGGTAAGAAACCGCCACCACCAGCAGCTGTTGCTGGAGTTACATCTTCCCATCCAGATGCTGTTGGATCTGGTGAATCAAGAGGCGCTGTGTAGTCAGGTTCTCCTGTACTATCATTTTCGACCTTATTAATTACGAAAGTAATTGTTCCACTATATGTTGGTTCATCATCTAAGCTACTATCTGAGTCGTTATCGAACTTTAGTGTAAAGCTACCTGTAATAGCATATTCTGTCAGATAGCCATCATAACTGTATGTCATCCATGTTTCTAAGTTGAATGTAGCATCGAACATGGTCCAGTTCTCGTTTGTTTCTGGATATGCCATGTGCAAGTTTAAGCTCATATCCATGCTCATCCACTCAGTGCCATACTTTAGAACCTTGTAATCTCCAGCAGTTGGCTCGAAGACAAAGTTGGGATCCTCACGATGAAGAGCAAACCACCAGAGATTTGGTAAGATCTTTGTGACTAAGTGCGCTCCTGTCTGGAATTCGCCAGTAAGAACGTCCCACTCGGGTATTAGATATGGCGACGCTAAGTAGAAACCATTGAAGCTTACATCGCCAGCATCCTCTAATAGTGTTTCATCTGATAGATTGTAGATCTTGAGGTTGAATAGTAGATCTAAACCTGTATCGTAGTATGTATTTGGCTCCTGATATTGATATTCGAAACCAAGTGTCTTTAATACATCTGAAAATTCTGTGAAATTCTCCATAGTAATCGATACATTCATCGCTTGCAAGAATTCTATGAAATCTTCTGTAACGTTAAATTCTGTTATCTTAAAGCCTATTTTCTCATCATCTACTAATCCGACATCTATTTCTTTTGCACCAACATGGTCCATAGACATACTCAAGCTGATTGATAAGGAACCGTTCTCTCCACCATCGAGATCTACTGTTCCTGATACTGAGAGATCTAGGTCGAGAGCTGTAAGTATACCTAATTCAGAATATTCAGATCTGAAGTCTACAGAAATTGTTACATCCTCTGTTGTGTTTTCGCCACCAGCCTCAAAAACTCTATTTGAATAGCTGAATGAGATTCCCTCGACTTGACTATCCATTGCCTGCCACGAAGTACCCATATCATCAAGATCTGTCGGGTCTACCATCGGCATCAAGGGCAGTGGTGGCATAGAAGAGTCCCATGCAAAGTGGTAAGGCATTGCAGTACCCGGTATTGTTGGAATTGCATATGATAAGACCGCTTTTTCAAAGCTCCTAATTATTGAAGCCACTGAAAGTGGTGGTGAGCTGTCAAATCCGGGCGTTACAAAAGTGAGTGTTGACCCTTTAGGAATTGTAAATGCTAAATGCTCTGCTTCTTCGTCTGTTAGATTCTCCCCGATCGCATCACTAAAGAATAATTGAACCATCTCTGGCGTTACTTCTAATGTTCTTGTTGTCATTAAAGCGGGAACAACGTATGCTACTTTTGCTGTGTTATCTACTTTACCTATTAGGAAGACCATTTTAGTACCTGCAAATGCATCGACGATATCTTCAAAGTAATGGAAGTATACAAATGGTTCTTCTTCTATGTCTGTTGTAACATCGAGATCTAGCTTAGTAAATTTCCAGTCATGTCTAACAAAGGATTCTATTCCATATTCATCTTGAGCTTTGAATCTTACAGCTTGAGGAACAGTCATAACTACTAGGAAAGCTACAATTAAAATTGCTGTTATTTTCTTCAAGCTTGACATCCTCTATTTAAT
>JAGGXM010000133.1 GCA_021163045.1 Thermoproteota archaeon
CCATATTATTGGCCCAGAAAACTATTTTTATTGAAGAAAGATTTTTAATTACAATCCTCTTATTGTTATCATAGAATTTTTACTAAGAGGAAAGATAATTATGAGCATAAATTTGAAAAAAGAATCTGATAGATCAAGGGTCTTAACTAAAGAGAATAAAGCTCATCCGAAGTACGAAACTAAGGGTATACTGCTAGAATTTGGCAGTTATCTTATTGATGGTGCTATATTAAGAATTAAAACGCAAGAAGCTCGTGATCGTATTATAAAATTACTTAAAGAGTATGAAGAATTATTCCCTATTTCTATCCTTATAAGGACAAATCCCTACAGAACACTTCAGATATTATGGTCTGAATACTTGAGAATAGCCCTACGAGGCCATCCTCTCGAACGTTTTATAAAGTTATCGCGCATAATGGATCAAATACCCAAATCTCTTATGGAAAATAAGTATATAAGGAAAGGTGTTAGAGTTATTCCTCTTGCACCTGCATGGTTACCAAATAATAGGGTTCTTCTCGACCTAATTTTTGAATACCTCTGTGGGAGAATCGATAAAGAAATGGCCAAAAAAGTATTCTATAGCGCTTTTATAAATATCTTTGAACGAGAAAACGTTCTAAAGTTGGGCAATTTGTTAAAATGGAGCCCAGAAGAAAAACGAAATAAAATAAGTAATAAGGCCTAGAGAAAATGCAGATTATACGCTTAAAAAAAATTTCTAATAGTAACGAATCAAAGGTTATTTTAGGAATCGATGAAGCCGGAAGAGGTGCTGTTATCGGACCTTTGATAATGGCATGTTTTGGAATAAGGGCAATCGACCTACCAACTCTGCTAAAAATTCCCGTTAAGGACTCTAAAGAACTTAACCCTTTACAGAGATCTCGCATATTTCGTTCCCTATTTAAGATGAATGCTGAAATTATTATCACAAAGATCCTCCCAAAGGAGATTGATAAAAACATTAAAAAAGGCGTAAATCTAAACATATTAGAAGCCAAGGCTGTTTCTAGTATCCTAGGAGAGATCAAAAAAGGAGATTATGCCTATATAGATTCGCCTTCTACCACCAAAAGCTTTAGAAAATATATTAACCAATTCTATAATGGAAGAATACGATTATTCATAGAAAATAGAGCTGATAAAACCAGGCCGATAGTATCTGCAGCGTCTATAATAGCAAAAGTTATTAGAGATAATGAAATAAAGCGAATTTCGAAAATTACGAATCTTAACTTTGGTAGTGGATACCCATCAGATCCAAAAACATACATGTATTTATCGACATTCATTAAGGAATACCCAGAATTTATAAGAAAATCATGGAAAACCCTAAATAAATTATAGGAAATATGCGGGGGTTCCCGAGCGGTCAAAGGGGCCAGGTTCAGGTCCTGGTGGCGTAGGCCTACGAGGGTTCGAATCCCTCCCCCCGCATTAATATATAACATTAAGGCTCAGTAATCAATAATTGGAATGAGGATCCCCTAAATTGGCAAAAAAAGATGATGAGAATATTAGATGGGTTGATATTAAGAGTATACCCCTTCTTGAAAGCAAACAACAAGAAAAAAAAGTACCGAAGGTATATTCTCTACTCGTAGATATTTTCGCGATATCTCTCTTGATATATTTCTATGTAATATCTTGGTTTATACCTGTAGAGCTACCACCATATTTTAGTTCTATTAATCCAAATTTCTATTGGATTATAAAATTTTTAATGCCGTTAATTCTTTATTTTCCATGGTTTATTATTGTTTATGCTAACAAATTACGCACAACCCGTGCCTCTTTCATATTTATAGAAGCTACTAGTCGACTTTCTCCGATGTATCGTCTATTTTACATTCTTAATCTAGTGTTTTTTATTATTTTGATTGGTATCCCTGTGACTTCACCCATTTTAGCAATCTTCTCTTTTCTATATCTTTTTCCGAATATGCTAGGTGATAGAGTGCAAAAAAGTAAGCTAGTAAAAAGCCTTTTAGTAATAATCGAACTTTGCGTTTTACCAATCTCTATCATTATCGCCTACAGATTTTACCTTGTTATTCTACAAGATTGGATTTATTTTCTACCCAATATTTGGTTCTCCCTTTTGCCTATGATATATAATATCAGCCTGAGCATCGCCTCTGTAGCGGCTTTGGGAGACTTTCTATACTTAATATATCAGGGTGCTCACGAATATGACCCCTCTGTAGAAATACCCGAAACTAAAATTCTGCTATTACAGAGCATTATTCTTGTTTTTTTCATTATAGGTTCCGTATTCTGGAGTCCCGCTTTTAACAATATAATGGTTCTCGTTCTGTTCTTTTCTCTGATAACAAGTTTAATAAGAAGAATTAAGGGATTGGCTAGATCTAAAGCCTCTGATTGGGAGAAACTCTCTTGGACGATCTTTGGGATTTTCATAGTTATTGGAACATTAAAATACATGAGCATTATATTTCCTCAGATCGCATTTTTCGGTTTTTATATTGATACTCGTTTGATTCCGATATTTTCTGCTGTTAGCATCTACCTCATTCTATTAATCTATTCATTCTATATTGCAGGAAAGAAGGAATTATTATGAATAAGGAATTTCTCAGAAACTTAAAATTAGCTGGTAGAATCGCAGCTAGAGCTCTTAAAGTTATTTCAAGTAAGATAAAGCCAGGTATGAAGGTCATAGAAATATGTGAATCATTAGAAAGATTTATTAGAAAACAAGATGCAATGCCTTCGTTTCCAGTAAATGTCTCTATCAACGAGATCGCTGCACATTATACATCGCCATATGGAGACCGTACAATTCTCCGTAATGGAGATATTGTCAAAATAGATCTAGGTGCTTGTATTGCTGGTGCGCTTTCTGATACTGCAAAAACGTTCCCTGTAGGAAGCGTCGATAAGAAGTATATAGAACTTATACGCGCTTCCGAAGCAGCATTAAGTGCTGCAATTAGTGAAATCAAGCCCGGTATGCGAGTAGATGATATTAGCAAAATAATTTGGAAAACTGCTCGTGACTTCGGTTTTGGAGTCTTAACGGATTTGGGTGGTCATGGTATTTCTATTTGGAGACTCCATACAGGAATTTTTATACCTAACAAACCATCTTCTAATATATTACGAAAATCTCCCAAGCTTAAAAAAGGTATGATTCTAGCAATAGAGCCTTTCCTCGTAGCAAGCGAAAAGGATAGTAGTACCCTATTTAACCCAAATAAAACATATATTTTCAGTATTTCATCTAACTCGCTAAATCCGAAAGAGACTACACTTATAAGACTCTATAGAAAATATCGTCTCCTTCCATTTGCGATAAGATGGGAATTTAGAAACAGCAAACTAAAACAAAATTTAGCTAATTATATAAGCAGGAAGTTGATTATACCCTATCCAGTACTCATCGAAAAAAATAGAAATTGGGTGGCTCAGTCTGAGCACACAATTTTAGTTAAAGATAGCTCTGCAGAAATTCTTACTACATCAAATTAGGGATCATCTCTACTTATACTTTTAAAAAATTTAAGGAAATTTACTCTAGTACGGGTATCATTCTTCTCTCTTTCTTCCAAACTTCATCTTTTAGAAAATCTCTTATAGCAATTCTTATTATTTCGCTTCTATTAGGATATTTACCATCCGCTACGAGGGAATCTAATGCCTCTAAAAATTTTTCGGGAATATGAACTGTTATCAATTTCATAGTCATGTACCCATACCCCCAAAGAGTCATATTCGCAAACTTCATAAGACATATTTATTAAGAAGATAAGTCTCTTCTGTGTATTCTAGAGATATCTCGACTATAATACTGGGGTAATACCGTGATTGTTACTGAAAACCTCACTATGAAAGTTCTCTACTTTAGAATCGTTTCCCTTGACCTATTTTTGAAGTCAACCGATAAATTACCCCAAAAAGAATTCTTGATACAACCAATCCCTTGCTGGATTCTCTTGGATCAGAGAGTCCTTGATATTCCCTTTTACCTATCTATCAGAGATTTCAATTATGGAATCAACAAAGCAAAAAAATTTAATCTACAATTTTTGATCCGCTTAGCTGGAACTACACAAATATCAGAAGCAATTAAGAGACTTAAAATAGAAGATAAAAGCAATATTATACTTATTCTCTTTTATAATCGGGATTCACCAATAGATTTCAAGGAGATTATAAATAAAATCAAAGGCTTACAGAGAATACCTAAAGAGACTTGCAAATGCGATATCAATAGAATAATACAAAAGTATAATATAACAACAAAGGAGATTGAGTTAGGTAAGCGATTTAATGAAGATATCAGAAATATTCTTTTAAAGATTATAATCGAAAGAATGAGTATCGGTTACATATATTAGAGTCTCCTTGGTGTATATAAATGAAAGAAGTCGTTGCATCAGCACCGTGTAAAACCATCCTTTTTGGTGAACATGCTGTAGTCTATGGCTACCCCGCAATAGCGACAGCAATAAATTTGAGAATCAGAACAAAAATTAGAAAAATAAGTGGCGAATTAATAATACATTCAAGGGACCTCAAAGTTACTTGGAAAAGAAATCAAAGTGTACCAAAGGAATTTTTACCAATATGTAAGGTCATAGAAGAGATATCAGATCTAATCGATCAGAAGCCGCTGAATGGTATGCATATTGAAATTTTCAGCGATGTCCCTCCTTCGTGCGGTCTAGGAACTTCTGCAGCAACCGCGGTTTCGGTTATTACTGCTATGCTTGAATTTTTAGAAATTAATTATGATAAAAACTTTATAAATAAACTGGCCTTCGAGGCCGAAAAAATTTCCCATGGTACTCCAAGTGGAATCGATAATACTGTAGCAACATTTGGAGGACTTATAAGATATGTGAAGAGAAACAGTGGGCCTAATATCGAAAGGAGTAAATATACCCCCGAATTTACTTTAATTTTAGCTGATAGCGGATTACCTAGATCAACAAAGCATGCTGTTAAAAATGTAGCTATCTTAAGGGAGCATTTTCCTAGAGTGATAGATGACATTTTTTCAATTATGGGTAAAATTTCAGACGAAGCTTGGACTCTACTTAGCAAAGCTGGAGAAAACCTAAGAACCATTGGCCATCTAATGAATATAAATCATGGTCTACTCGATGCGATAGGTGTAAACTTACCAGAGCTAGAAACTCTTGTAAATATTGCCCGAAAAAATGGTGCTCTTGGCGCAAAAATAACTGGTGCTGGCCTTGGAGGTTTTATTATTGCACTAGCAGAGAGTGCAGCTGTGCATAAAATTCATAGTGCTATCAAAAATTATGCTAGATTGGTTTTAATTGCTAAACCGGATAATATGGGATGTATTGTTGAGTCTAAAGTTAAAACCTAGTTAATGCTTTTATTCCATAACAAATCTTTTTACAAAAACTTTCAGATCGTTTGAGATATCAAGATTTTTAAAAAAATTCGTAGATTATTCAAATGATGGTGCCTTATATGCTCAACGATGAAGAAATCAATAGTTTACTTGAATACCTTAGCATTAAGATGCAACATGAAAAACTACAGAATAGGATAAATCGTCTTGATACTTTGGTAAATATGGCCCAAAAAAAACTCTCGTTAAGCGAACTTGACCGCATTTCACAAGACATCCTTACATTAACTCGAGAAATGAGCAATCTTGAACTTAAGCGTATGGAATTATTAAAAACAATGAATGAAAAATCCCCAGAATATGTTTTTTTAATGAACGAAAGTAAGAAAATCGTTAAAATGATAGAACAAAAACTTTATTCTGTCGCAGCACAGGAGATTACATTAATCGAATTCAATAATTGGTTTGCATCTATACATGGAAAGCTCCTAGGAATCATAAACAAGCTTCGTAGGGAGGAAAGAAAGCTAGCAAATATGATTGAGAACAAAAAGGTCCCAATCGAATACATGGATCCATTAGAAAGAGAAATCTCACTAATTAAAAAATTGATCGATGAGCTGGAAACTTTTTCTAAGATGGTCTCCCCAAATTTAAAAGATGTTAAAAAAGGTTGGGATTACGTTGGACTTCCAGTCGTTGATACCTCAACATATCGCACATTAGGAATGATCTCTGATGTTGTGATTTCGATCCCCAATATGGATGTTTTACTCGAGGTTTCTAAGGAGAAAGAAATAAGTAGCTCTGTACTGGACGCCCTCTTTAAACTTTATAAAGACGAATTTGGGGCTTCGGATATAGAGTCCTTTTACAATAAGTTACTTATGACAATAAAGAGTAACACGGATTTTAGTGGCAATAATTTGACTCCCACAATAATAACAAGATTCTTCTCGCTGCGTGGTATCTATTTGGATAAAAATTTAAAGCGCATACTCAAACCAGAGTATTCGAAAGTGGGTTATCTTCCTCTTACTAAAATTTCAAAAGAAACAGCAGAACAGAAAATTACTGCCAAAAAAGAAGATATTATAGTTAATAATCTAACAACAGTCCCTGCACCATCTATTCATAAAATCCCAGAAAATTTTATAGGAAGCGAAATCGCAATAGGAAATTATACATATAAGGTATATTGTCAGACTTGGGCTCCTACATTAGGAACAATATCCTTATTGTTAAGGCTTGATGAAAATAGAGAACCCCTGCCAGATTTGCACTTAATCAGGAAAGTACTAAAGATTGCTATTAAAGTCAAAAAACAGGATAAAGGAAAATATAGACAGCTTTTAATTGCTAAAAAAAGCAAATCTCCTGATGATATTTACTGGGCGATGCGACTGGCGATCGTGACAGGATTACGAGATTATCGCGATATTGCGGAAAATCAAGCACTACGGCCATCTAATATTTTTACTTATTGTCTTAAAAATAAAATACCTGTCGTATATCCTGAGATTATAGAAAGCTATTTTACAGTTATAAAAACAAGTAGATTTAGATTTTCTGAGAGCACTTTATCATTGAAACAGCCAATTCAGATATTCCCCTTACGTACTATTTTTAATCGAGAATTTCTTTCATCATTAACTAGGAAAATATTTAATGATGTCCTTGGTATTATTATTCGTAAAGCGGGCGGCATCTATATTCAAGGAACTCCTGCGTTCGATTTTAAGGAGCTTATCAATTCTGATCTTAAAATACCATCCGCTGTTATAAAATTTGCTAAAAAGAGCATAAAGAAACTAGTAAAGGGACTAATATTTACCGGAATTATTAAGTCTCCAGCAGATTATCGATATGTTCTAAATAAACTTTCTGTACAGGAGATTTCTTATAATGAAGTAATAAAAGGATTTAACGAGGATCCCAGATATTCTATACAATTACAAATAATTGAGAAGGAATTTAGTAATAGATGATTATCCCTTACCTTTTTCCAGTTTTAGGAGATATGCTCTAAGCTGCTCTATCTCACGCTGTAATTTTGATGACATTTGTAACGCTTGTTCTATTAACTTCTGTGCCGTTGATATATTATTTCGGATTCTTTTTTCTTCTTGATCGATTCTCTCTATTGCGTCTTTTAATGACATTTTAACAGCGATGCCACTACCAATATCCATAACCACTTTTTCTTCCTGAAAATTCAAAATACCTGGAACAAAAATTCTAGGACCAATGTTTATTAACCCTTCATAAGTTTTTTTTTGGCTATTCATGACCTCTTTTATTGCCTTTCTGATCTTTAAATATTCAGAAAGCAGAATAGTACTCGTTTCAATTAACTGCTGATAAGTATTTACTTCCCGCTCGAGACTCATCAATCTCTCTAATTTTATTTGTAAACTTCGTCTAATCTCATTAACATTAATTTTTCCTTCTTTAGACATAGTAAAGCCCTCATTTAATCAATTAAAATTGATGGCTTTTCCAGGCCCGCTATTCTTGATAACGTCTTATTCTTAATTTCTTCTATCGACACCTCTGCGATCTCAATTATTTCAACTTCATTTCTTTTAATTCCCATCGAACCAAGCATTGAGAAAAATTTCTCTAGAGCCTTATTCTTGTCAAGTGCTCGTACGTAACCAACCTTATAGTAGTATCTTTTCTGGCGTTTATATTTTCCTTTAATTCTAAAATTTTTAATTTCCATAAAGATCACCCCTTATCTACTACTTAATATAACGATTGCTGTAAGAGGAATAAAGATGGAAAGTACTTGTGAAAATATAAAAGCTTCTAAAATTTTTCCATAGAAAATCGCTGATGTTATTGATTCGCTGAATATCCAAATAAATAAGATAAATTGTGTCATGAATGCAACGACTATTCCTAATAACTTAGTTTCCATTTCCCTTTTTGCCATTAATCTTGCTCTCAAGTAATTAAAGATCGCAGTCATAATCACAAATAATCCGATTGCATTTAAGAAGCCACATATTAAAACGAGGTAAGTATCAGAGATTTGCGCTCCTGTATGGATAATTAGATATGTTTCAGGAATTTGTATTAACAGAGCTGCACTTAAAAAGAGATAACTATCAGATTTTAAAGCCTTCATACTACTCACCCCTAATCACTTATTTCTTCATGTATTGTGGGGTTTAGGAGAATTATTTCATCAGCAACATTCTTTAAAGCTATGGCAAATCCGGGTTCAAATCCCATAGCTACCGCGATAGCACCCTCATTTTTTATCTTCTGTAAAATAGGTAAACATCTTGTATCTCGACTTCCCACGATTATAACATCAATGTCTCGCTCTTTTATCATCTTCATAACTTCAACCGCAATAGCGACATGTACATCCCCTGGTGGAATTATTACTTCAAACCCACTATTCGAAAGCGCTTTAATAAGCGGCGCCGGTGCATCGGTACTTAACACGGCAATTGCTCTTGTTATGTGGCCTAATTTCTCACATTTTTCTCTTATCTCCCTTAGTGAGATCTTCTTGCCACCGACTTTCCTGAGTATATTCGGGCCGTCAAGTATAATACCAACCTCTTTATTTCCATGTCTAAATATTTTTTTAAAGTAGGATAGTATTCTTTTAGGGGATAGTGCTGCCTGCCCTTCATTTACTTTTATTTCCTCTAGTTCCATTGAATCATCTATCATCATAGTTATTTCCCACCATATCTAACCATAAGAATATCCTTTAAACGATTTATGTATCTTCTTCTCCGCTCGGAATCCTCTTTAATAACCTTCAATATATCTTTGCATCTCTTGATAAAGACTGCTCGTTTTATTTTTCCTCTCAAGAATCTTTGAATCTCGTTAAGTAATCTTTCTCTGGATAATTCGACTCTAGTCTCTATCTCATTTAAGTTATTTGTTATATTTGAAAGCTCGGGCTCTTTCTCTAATCGGTCAGAAATTTCATATAATGAATCTCTTAAACTTCTTAGATTTCTGATCCTCTTATTTAATTGTTCTAATGCTCCTCTCGTGGGCCTTTTTGTTAATATTTTTGCTCGTACAAATTGTTCTAATTGTGCGTCAAGAGCAATATATGCTTCATATTGTTTAATATATTTTAGGATGTTTTCCCTAATTTTAGTTTTCTCTATTATTTCAGGAACGTATAATATCTCCTCTTTTTTGCTAAGATACAATGCTAGTAAGAGAGCAGAAGAGGTCAGAGGTAATACTATAATAAAGATCAGCAACCATGTTGATAAGTAGTAATTTAGCGTAAATAAATATCTCATATTAATTTCTTCATTCCAGGATGGATATAGATTACTAACAATAATAGAAATTACTTCTTTTTTTGATAGCCCTATACCTACTAGTTTATAAGATTTAACCTGATTATTTAGGATTTCTGGCCCATTTATTATTATATTCCTTTCACCGCCTTCTATCTTTAGTATAAATGTTCCTATTGTGGCATTTATTTTAGGTGCTAATGGAAATTCTGCATCAAAATACCCATTTTGACTCTCCCCAGATATTACAAAGTGAACATAGATATCCACAGTTGTCTTCGCAATTATCGGAACTCTAAAGGAAATTCTGATTATTGTTATGTTTTCGGTACCAAAGTTATTAGTTTCACTGGCCCATTCTAGATCACCGAATTCATCTTTTACACTAATTTTTTTCGCATCTTTCGCTAAGCCGATCGTGAAGTTATTTGTCTTCCATGGTGTTGCCGTCATAGATCCTATAAACTCCGGAGCTTTAGCTTCCAATTTTATATGATCTGAAATCTCGACAGTCCCATCCAGTCTAACTCTAATTGTTCGTTCTACAAAGGGGACGCCAAGGGGAATTTCGTTCATCGTCCAAGCAAAGTGTGTCCATACGATAGAACTGACGCTTACTGAATCGTTAAATGCGCTTACATTAACTAGATCATATGTCAGGGAATTTCCACTAATAGATCCATTACTGGGATATATTTCATTATCAATAAGACTTGAACCTTTAGGAGAGAGAAACTCTATTGTCATTGAAGTTACATTATATGGAATTAACACCTTTTGCGGAAAATCGTATGAGAAAAACAATGAAGTCTCAGATTTTGACATTCTTACTAAATTTGGAACTTCCGCATGTAGGTATATAATATACGTTTCATCGGGTTTTACAAAAGTTTTCAAATCGATCGAAATTGCTAGGAAGTCTTTTGTACTAATATAATAGTTCCATTCTAATTTCGTCTTATTTTCATTAAGCAGTTTACCAAAAACACTAATATGAGTTATTTTATCCCAGATCTCTTTAGGAAAATAGATAATGAAGCCATTAAATGCTGATGCGTTTTTATTTAGAATTTCTATTGTATCATTTAACCAAGTATACAGATAATTGTTAGTTTCAATAATACGGGAAACCCTAACCTCGATTTTACTTGTTGGAAAAATTATCGACGATTCTATATTCAAATTCGACTCTGTTGTTGTCGTCTCATTGAATACTGTCTGAGGCTTTATTCCCTCTACAAGGGTGACTAAAATCATCGATAAAAGAAATATGACTTTTAGCGCATTTTTATGGAATTGCATCTTACGTCCTCCAAGATTTCCTAATGTGCTACTGACTTCCTAGGAGTCTGTCTCTTTCATTTATTAATTAGATTTTAAATTATTATGTACCGAAAATAATTTAAAATTAAGATACTGATTTCTTTTTTCGTAGATGAAAGAATAAAAATATTCGGAATTAAAGAGTTTGTTAGGAATGTAATCTTGTGTGATTAAAAGATGCCCACAAATTTAACCGCTGAAGCTGCCGCTGCATACCAAAGATACCTTGAAGCAAGAACAGTAGAAGATAAAATTAAGGCTCTTGAAGAGTTCATAGCATTAGCGCCAAAGCATAAAGGTACGGAGAAGTTATTAAAGCAGGTAAAGAAAACCCTTACAAAATTAAAATTGAGTGTAGAAAAAAGAAAAGCTCTATCAAAAAGGACAACAGGAACTCATCCTGCTTTTATAATCCAGAAAGAAGGGGACGCTCAGATTTCTCTAATTGGTGTCCCAGCTAGTGGTAAAACCACTCTATTTAACGTATTAACGGGATCTAAAATACAAATAGGAAAGAAATCCATCTTTCCCTCTGTTGGAATCTTTCGTTTTTCGGGCATTTACTTTCAACTAATTGACTTCCCTTCCATCGCTTCTCCAAACCCATCTTCCATATTGCATGGGAAAAAAATTATGGGCCTTATCCGAAACTCGGATCTCGTTAGTATAATCATTGATTTGACGCAAGATATTCAATGGCAGTTAGATACTCTTATCGGGGCGCTCAGAAATTCAAAGATAATCGTCGATAGGCCATTACCACCAATAAAGTTTGAAAAACGACGAAAAGGTGGTTTAAAAATTCTTGGTGCAGATTATATTGGTTATTCAGAAGAAGATATAGCCGATATTCTTAGGTCATTGAATGTGTCAAATGGTCTTCTAGAAATTTACGGACCCGCTACAATCGAGGATTTAACACTAGCGCTAGATGATAGCACTGTATTTAAGCCGGCGATTATCGTATTTACAAAAAGCGATTTGGTGGAAAGCGTCATCCTACCTGAGGACCTTTGTACAAAAATCCCATGTATATCTTTTTCGGCAAAAAAACCTGAAAGTATTAAAACCTTTGGAAATCTGTTAAAAAATAAATTAGGCCTAATAAGAGTGTGGACAAGAAAAAGAGATATAATTAAAGAACGTGCCCTTGTTTTGAAAGAAGGCGCCACGGTTAGAGATGCCGCAGAGAAGATACATACAGATTTCGTTAAAAAATTCCGCTATGCTATTATTGAGAGAAAAAATTCCAAAATTCCTAAAATGCGCGTTGGACTTAATTTTAAGCTTGAAGATGATGATATTCTATCTATTTTCATCAAGGAGTAATCACTATGCCGAAACAAAAAATTTTTTGTGATCTTTTTTTATCTCCAATAAAGGACTCTGATCTACTGAACCTAATTTTAGCTGCCAAATATCTTGGTTTTAGAAAAGTGGGGCTTTCAGTAGAGCAGTTAATATTTCGAGGAGAAGATATATCTAATAAGTACTCGAATAACTCTCATCAACAAGAATTTAGTAAGAGAATAAAAAAATTTAGTAGTTCATTTCATTACATATTAATTAAGATGAGAGATTTTCTAGACCACTTTGAGAAAGTTATTAGCCCTACAAGGGCATATCTTCGAATAACACTTTTACCAAACGAATTTAAGACTGTTAGAAAGCAACTTAAAAAAATTAGTGAGGAAAACTTAGCTATAATATCTCTAAGAGTCGAAAATGAGAAGGAATTAAGATACTTCCTATCAAACCAAACTATTAATCTATTCTCTATAAGCATAGTTGATGTTCCCAAAGTACTAAGCATGAGTTCTTATCATCTTATAAAGCAATTTAGAAAGCCAATAGAACTTACATTAAATGATTTCACATATTTAAACTTCAAGGATAAAATTAGACTAATTTCTAAGATCAGAGGGATCAATAGAATTCTAAATAAAAAGGATCTTATTTTAATAATCTCCTCTGGGGCTTCCTGTATAGAAGATATGAGAAGCCCAAGAATTATAAGATCTTTTCTTCGTTTTTTGGGTTTTAAGGAGGGTACTATACTTGGAGGTATATCTAAAAATCCAGATAGGTTTACGGAGTTCCCCCGTGATTTCTTTTTCTATAAATCCGAGAGCGAATAGGATACTACCGAAAGGTCTGTTATTGGGCGATGGGGTAGCCCCTAATACCATCTAATCTTTCTTAAGAGCTTCATGCAACCATAATTCTAAGTATTGACAATTTTCTGGCGAAAATCTTTCACCGCCAATTCTACATTCATTAAGATGATCACATCCAAGACATGGTAGCTTGTCATAAATCTCCCCTAAGATTTCTTTTTTGGTTACTTTTAAATCCCCATTTTCGTTAATATAATCAATAAGATGTAAGTTATGTAGGTCTTGTACTGCTTTCTCAATATCTTTGTTTTTTATATTAGGGTTTGAGAGTAGCTCCTGAATTTTACTAACCTCTAATCTACTATTGTTATTTATGAGAAGCTTCCAAACTCTCGATAACAAGTCCTCTTTTAGATTTTGTACCATTCTCTATTTCTCCGATAAAATTAGTGTATTATTTTTTTTAGGGGTTACTATAATATTTGTCTTGACACCAAACCTTTATTAAAGTTATGTTGTTAGGGGGAATTTCCGTTGTTGAGAATCTTTCTCATAACAGGTCCACCAGCATCCGGAAAAACATCGTTGCTTCGAGAGATTATTGCTTTCTTAGAAAAGCATGGTAAAAAAATTTCTGGTATTCTCTGTGAGGAGTTTCGAGAAGGAAATATTAGGAAAGGATTTAGGCTATTCGATATCAGAAGTAAAAGATTCGGAATTCTTGCTAGTGTTGATATTCGGTCTCCCTTCCGTGTTTCTAAATATGGTGTTAATATCAAAGATTTAAATGATATCGGGGTTTCAGCTCTTAGAAGAGCGTTGATTGACAACTCGGATGTTGTAGTAATTGATGAGATTGGAAAAATGGAACTCATTTCTCAAGCTTTTGTAAACGTGGTACGGGATTTGGTAGAGTCGAAAAAGACAATTATAGGAATAATTCCTATTAAAATTGTTCATCCAATTATAAAGGAAATTAGAGAAAGAAGCGATACGAAAGTATTTTATATTGATAGATATACTGTACAAACAGATAGAGAGCGCATTTTTAAGTTCATCGTTGATAGTATACTAAGAGATTGATGAGCGCTTTTATTATGCTGGAAATCATGGGTATAAAAATCAAACTTTGTAGGGGGGTCTACCCTCCCTCTGAAGATACTTTTTTACTCATAGACTCCCTAATGGAAAATGTCAAACCAGGGCGCTCTTTTCTAGAACTTGGTACAGGAACGGGCATTATTGCATTGATCATGGCCAAGTTGGGGCTTAATGTTATAGCTACAGATATTAATATCAAGGCAATCGAATGTGCAAGAGAAAATGCCAAACTTAATAAGATACCCATTGAACTGCGGAGAGGGGATCTCTTCGAGCCCGTTAGAAATCTCAAATTTGATTATATTGCATTTAATCCACCATATCTTCCTAGCGATTCAGCATTCGATTCTCATCTCCCTTTAGATGAGAAACTCGCGCTAATGGGTGGCTATATGGGTAATGAGATTATTATGAAATTTTTAAAAAACATAAGGAATTTCTTGAATCCACTTGGGAAGGCTTTTCTTGTTTTTTCCTCTCTTTCTAATTTTAGCGACGTTCAAAAAGTTGAGAATGATTTGGGCCTTAGAATTTCTATCATAAAAGAACAGAGTTTTCCTTTTGAGAAAATTTTTGTAGCAAGAGTTTCGATTTTATAGGAGATCATACTAAATATACCTTTCCATCCCCAAGAACCTGACCTGGAAGACCTTTTTTCGTAAGTATTAAGAGCGAATCTTTTCCGTGCTTTCTGAAGATTTTTCCTCTGAAAATCTTCTTTTTCCATTTAATAATTACTCTTCGGCCAATAAGATTATCAGGTTTAAGACCCTTAGGAAGATTTTCGAATTTTACAATCAATTGTCTGAATCTAGGATTCCTATTACCGATTCTAAAGTTGATTATTTTACCCTCTAAATTTTTTAATATTTGGCCTTCTTGGCTCATTTAAATCACCTATTTATTCTTCTTTTTTGAGGAGTTGTGCATTAACTACGCCATCTTGACCCGGCCTACTTAATACCTTCGCTAAACCAATTTCTGTTTCAATAATCGCGCCTCTTGTAATAATTTGCCTTCTCTTGTATTCTCTGTTAGCTTTATTTTCAACAACACCGAGGATTTTTACTTTCTTATAACTTCCTGTCTCTTTATCTACAACATTCGCATACATTGCACGGTATAGTCGTATTTTTCTGCCACCGCCTTTCGTTCTAACAATCTTTCGGTACTCCTGAGTAGTAGTTACTCTTGTTTCCGTCGGGTAATTCCCTATGTGCCTTTTCTTTTTCTGTCTGAAAGATCTTTTTCTACCACCAGTAGGTTTCCTCTTCACTGGTTTATGATAGATAGGCATTATTATAAACCTCCTATTTCTTAGCGCTCATCTTCATTTTCTTCCATCTGAGTCTTTTACTTCCGCATCGTCTGCATTTTACTGCAGATGGTGGGTTTCTGGCATAG
Source organism: Thermoproteota archaeon (assembly GCA_021163045.1). Taxonomy (GTDB): domain Archaea; phylum Asgardarchaeota; class Njordarchaeia; order Njordarchaeales; family Njordarchaeaceae; genus Njordarchaeum; species Njordarchaeum guaymasense. The sequence goes on from JAGGXM010000133.1 coordinate 15,591, forward strand.
CACTTCATACATATTTTGACTTTTAATAAGGCATTCTTAGCAATCTCTCTAAGTACTGGATCTGCGATAGGCATTGTAGTCCCCCATGATTATTCTATAGGATGATCTTAATCTTTATTGCATTCATACATTACAAGATCATTTTTAAATCATATGGAATGAATCCCAAAGATTCTATTATAGGAAAACAGGTAATAGACTCATGCTACCAGAGACCTATACCTTATTATCTTAGTGAATTTAACTGGTTCTTAAGTGAATCCTTGGTTTTTCTCTTTTTTATTGGCTTTAAATCATTCATTTTTTGCTGAAGCGAGTTTGTCAATTAATTTACGAAATAATCTTTGTGCTCTTAAACAAGTAATATTTATATAGTTACAAGGTCTCTCAATCAATAAATTGGTGTAAACCTTCAAATTAGAAAAATACTCTTCTTAAACACATTATAAATCTCCTCAATTAAAAATGGGCCGGTAGCTCAGCATGGAAGAGCGACGGGCTTTTATTGAACCCTTCGAATGTTGGGACAGAAGAAACCCGTAGGTCGCGGGTTCAAATCCCGCCCGGCCCGCCAACTTTTTAAAAATTTCTACTCAGCAGCTTAGTGTAGAGGGAGATTTCTTGGCAAAATTTCTCGACGAACGAATAGAATGGAATAATTTGATCTTACGTAGAGTCCTAGAGGGAACTACAAGCATATTTGTTCCAGATCCCGACCATTATCTTCCAAAGAAGAGCGACTATTTACCCGCTGCTCTTCCTGTATTTTATAACCCCGTAATGGAAATAAATAGAGATATTTCTCTATCTGCAATTTTGGCATACTATAGATTATACCCAAAAGATAATATCACATATATAGAAGCTCTTGCTGGTACCGGAATTCGTGGGTTTCGTATAGCTAATGAATTAGCTGCGAATATAAACATTCTCTTAAATGATATAGAGCCGAGAGCATATAAATTGATGAATTTTAATAAGGAATCGACAGAAAAATTCAAGAATATAAAGATTTTCAATAATGACGCTAATTATTTATTATACCA
>JAGGXM010000170.1 GCA_021163045.1 Thermoproteota archaeon
ACTATTACCTATTATCTTATTAAGTCTTGGGGCATTACTATACTTCTCAGAGCTAACAAGTGTTGGACTTAAACTCTTAGGTTTAATTATATTATTTAGTGGAGGCATATCTCTTTTCATCTTATCGCTCTCTTATGTACAAATGAAAGCTGTCGTGCATATGTTAGAAAGCGAGCAAGAAGAGACGGAAGAGGAATTTCTAGCGGACAAATATAAGCAGTAGTATAGAGCAGAAAATCCTCTTTTCTCCTATTTTACGATACACTTTTTGTTCTAACCCGCTAGTCCGATCTAATGGACTATCATGTAAATAAATGTATATTATTTTTTGGAAAAAATATATTAATTGCTGTTTTTATAATCAATAATTAACTCAATTAGTTTTATATAAAATTAAAACTAGAAATATCAGTATCTTAGATAATAAAAATAAAATAACACTAAAAATTTTATAGCGATAGCTAAGTCTGAGGGAGATTAATGCCAGAAATGATATTTCTAATGAGATGGGATCCAAGAGTTGGGCCTCTTGTACTTGGTTCATATCCCGTAGGGGAAGAAATGTCAAAAGAATTTCTTCTTAACGTCTTTGGTCTTATTATTCAACGAGAGGAAGAACGTCTTGAGGGCTTTTACTCTGTATCCTACGGAGGTAAAAATGTAGTTGCGTACTACTCAGGTCAAGCTTTAAATCAAGTTTTTGGAATCGTTTTACAATCTGGAGAAGACGAAGAAGGCTTTCGTGGCGCAATGGTTAGAACTGCAGTATCTGTCTTCAAAAAAGGTGAGCCTCCAACGAGTACTGAGGAATGGGAACACCTATGGCGATGGATGAATAGCTATCCGCAGATGAATATCGAACAAAGATTAGGAGATGCGTTTAGGGAAAACGAGGTTAAAAAATTATTATCCATAATGTTAGAATCAGGTGTTCTGACAATCGATGAAGTAGTAGATAATATGAGGACATACTTTCCAGTTCTTCCAAGAGATATCATAACTACGTATGTTCACTTTCTTGAAGCTTTAGGTATTGTCTCAACAAAATGGGATGAAAAAGCCCTTATAGAACGGGTTTATCTCTTGCGCGATGTACTCTTCTATCGAAAGAAACCCGAAAAATATGAAGAAATTGCTAAGGAAGTACCAGAATACGAAGAAAAATACAAAAATTTTACCTCGAGGTATTATGAAGATTTATGGGAAAATGATCAGGAAGCTTTACCAGAATTATTAGGAGATCCCATGAGTTATAGTGTAATAAAGATATTCCGAGAGAAAGGAATTTTGGAAGAATCAGATATTCCCTCCGAAGCTTCAGAGGATTTAATAACCCGCTTACTTGATTTAGAGATAATTGGAAGAGAAGGAGAAAGATACTATCTCATAGCCGACCCGTCGGTAAGATTTGTGTTTCCAAAGTACACAATCTCAAAGGTTATTTCACGTGTAAGAAATGAGGAAATTAATAAAGATTTAGCAATTGAGCATCTTAAGATCATGAGAGATTCTTATCTATCATAACTTCAAGTATTTTTTGAAAGCATCCTCTATTTTCATTTTTATTTCGAGATTTTTACCTAATTTAAGAAGTTTTGAATAAAGTTGTACTACGAATCTAGTGTTTTTATTCTCGAGGATCAAATCTAACAGCTCTATATAACTGGTCATTAATTGTTTATTCTCTCCTATTGTGAGGAAAATAATCCTTAATAAACGAATTAACTCTTTTTCATTGAAAACATCCCAATAGAATTGTAGTGCCTCTAATAACTTCTTTAGAATATTAACTCGGGGCTTTCTTAAAATTCTATTAAAAATGAGCTTAACAAAGTTAGTTGATATTTGTTTTCTTACTTGAATTAATGAGTTGAGGATTGCTAAGTATGCTTCTGTTATATTTGATGCTAATAATGCATTAATTGCCTTTTTGTAATTCTCTGGATCTAGTCCAGACAAATGTTCCATAATAGCGTGCGTAGCCATTTGTCTAAATTTTTTATGTTTATCATAGCAGATAATTATTAAAAGCTCAAAGAACTCTTCAAAAAATTCGCTAGACAGTCGACATATTGAAAATACAGCTAAATTCTTAACTTTCGGATCTCCTCTAAAATAAAACCTTTTTAATATCAGAGCCTTTTTCTCTATAGGGATCGATAACTTTTCTATTAAAAATGACAAATCCAAAAGAATAGAATCGCCAAACCGCTCAAGAAAGTTCAACATCAGCTGTAGAACATTCTCATACGGAAGCAGTTCGACGATATTACCTATGAAATTGATTATTGATCTACATTCCTCTAATGTCTCACAAGACCGAGCCCAGAGGTATAGATCGCCATTGACTTTTCTGAGCTTCCAAGTTAACAATTTCTACACATCAATACTTTTTTACCCAATTTCTAATTCTAAAATGAGTTCAAATTTCCTATTTCCCTTTTCTTTAAAGTTAAAATTTAATAGTTTCAGTTCTTTTTTCTCTCTTATCCTTATTAATTCACTAATAGCGCCCACAAATAAAGGTATTAAGACTGTTTCTAGTTGCTCTTTACCACAGAGTTCTCCATGAATTCTTAATATACCTCTACAAGGCTCGATTAGAATTTCTTCTGCTCTCAAATCCTCTATTATAAATTCCAGAATTGCTGAAGCTATTTGAAGATGATTTCCCTTCATTTTCTCTACAAGTTCAAATTCTTCTGGAAAAGAATCTTTGAACTCTAAAAGCATATTTTTACCGAGTTCAAATGCAATTTCTTTTGCATTTTTACTGAAAATCTTAAGAAAAGAACTCGCCAAAACGCATAATAATTTTTTCGAGATAAGTCGTCTCTTAGTTTCTAATCGACCTTTAGAGGTCCATAGTGTGTATGCACCTACTTTAACAGATTCAATAAGCCCTTTACTTTTAAGTGCTTGAAGATATTTCAAAATGGTAACTCTACTAGCTTTCGTAGCTTCGGATAAATCGGATATTGTTAGTCCTATTGGCGATAATTTTATTAATTTTAATAATTCTTCGCTAAGATTTCTACGCATGAAAGTCACCATAATAGTCCATATCAATTATCTTTAAAAAATATTTAAAAGCATTTGCAACATTAATTTTATAACAAATTATTGTAATTAATATTAACAACTAATATTAAATTAGGATCGGGATTCATTTTGAGCTATATGGTCGAGCTGATAAATCTTGTGAAGAAGTTTGGAAATATAGTTGCAGTAAATGGTCTGAATCTCGAAATAAATAAGGGTGAAATCTTCGCCTTATTAGGCCCCAATGGAGCTGGAAAGACCACTACAGTTCGAATGATAATGGGTCTCTTAAAACCGACAAGAGGGAAGATTTTCGTAGATGGAATTGATATCAGTAAAAATCTTTCAGAAGCAAAGAAAAGAATTGGATATGTTCCACAATTCTTTTCCTTATATGAAGATCTTACGGTTTTAGAGAATCTTTACTTCTTTGGAAAAATATACGATCTTCCTAAAAACGTGATTAATGAAAGAATAAGAGAGCTTCTCGAGGCAGTTAATTTAAGGGAACATAAAGATAAGTTGGCAGGGAACCTAAGTGGAGGACTTAAAAGAAGATTGAGTTTTGCAGTAGCATTATTGCATGATCCCAAGTTGCTAATTCTTGATGAGCCAACGGCTGGTATAGATCCGCCTCTACGAAGAGCTTTTTGGAAAATGTTCAAAGCATTAAGAAACGAAGGAAAGACTATTCTTGTAACAACCCACTATATGGACGAAACTGAGCATGCGGATAGAATTGGTTTAATTAGCAGAGGACAACTAGTAGCTATAGGAACACCAACAGAAATTAAAAGAAAGGTATTCGATGGAGATCTTATTAGAATAGTCTTTCGGGGAGGAAAAATATTAACCGAATTGAATGCACCTTGGCTAGTAAGGCTCTTACGCAGAGAAAATACTGCTAATGGTGAACAAGAAGTAGTTCTCATTGTAAAGGAATTAGCTTCTGTTTTACCAAAAATACCTATAGTGCTCAAGAAACTCGGATTTGAGCCGATACTGATAGAACCTGTTTCTGTTACATTAGAGGATGCATTTATAGCATTAACTTCGGGAGGTGAAATTAATGTGGGAGAGATTATCCGCGGTTATTGGTAAAGAATGGCGGCAATTAATCAGAGATAAGAGAACAATAGCATTAGTTATAGCTTTACCTCTTACTGTTATGACGATATTTGGCTTAGCCTATAGCGGAGATATGACTGGGGTAAAAATAGCTTTGGCAATTGAGGATGATGGACCATTAAGTTCGGTAATAATCTCAGAAATTTTTAATTCGCGTGTATTTGATGTTGTTTATATTGTAGATAGCTTTGATGAAGCAAAATACCTTGTGGAGCAGGCAGAGGTTAAAGGAGCAATAGTGATTCCTGCTGGTTTTTCTACAGATATTGCGAATCTAGGCATTGGGTCAATGTATTTAATTTTGGATGGTAGTTGGTTCAATCTACCATCAGCAATGCAAGCAGAAGCCAATCGAATAATATCCGATGTATCCGATAAAATAGCACTATCTCTTTCGGTACAGAGGGGGTATTCTCAGCCCGTAAGTATAACCCTTTACTCAATATGGATTCATGGCTCTCTTAAGGTAATAGATATAATCGGGCCTACAGTTATGGGAATTATGGTTCAGCAAGTGCCAATGACATTAGCTGCGATATCCATAGTTCGAGAAAGGGAAAAAGGTACCCTAGAAAAACTTCTAACGACACCGATGACTCGTTTTGATCTTATAATCGGAAAATTGATTCCATTCGCTGTAGTAGGTGTTATTATAGGAATCAGCGAACTTTTTATGGTAACAGCAGTTTTTGGGGCTATTAATAGAGGAACACCGTTAGACGTCTTAATCACGAGTTTAGCTTTAGCTTTGGCGGCTTTAAGTCTCGGGTTATTATTTTCTGTTATCTCTCGAAATCAGTTACAAACAATGCAAATAAGCACGTTCATGTTAATAGTATCATTTCTCTTCTCAGGTTTTCTATTACCGATTGAGGGAATGAAAAACGAGATTCGATTTATTGTATACGTTATCCCTCTCTACTATTTTTACCAGGCTATAATTGGGATAACGATACGTGGAGTTTCTATTATCGATGTGATCGAACCAATCCTCTCTTTATTCCTATATGCGCTTATTTTTCTTGTATTAAGTATGGCGCTTATGTCTAAAAGAATAGGATAGGTGACATCATATGCGACACTTAAAAGAGGTATTAACCTTCATTTTGGTGACCAATTTAATATTAGTACAACCCCCACTAACCGATGTAAATATAACTAGGTCATTTCATATAGCACTAGAAAATGCAACATATATATCACAAGCAATCTATTTGGAGAAATATTTGAGTCTCTATGATGTTTTCTGGGTATATGCTGCAACTACAATAAATATCTCTGGTATTGTTATCCCTTCAGGGACAACTGCGATAGTTATAACTCTTATAAATAATGGAAGTGCACCTATAGAGAATATCGAAATATTTCTGGATCTTTCGTATATCGGCGAGGTTAATGAAACTACAAAGAGATATAATGACAAAGTAGATCCGAATCACTCAGTTTCTTTTGCATTTGAGATAGAGCCTTTCGACAATATATCTATCTCCGAATATGATGCAATAATGCAGGTATTTTACTATGTTGAAGATACTCAGATATATGATGAAGTGCTAGTCCCGATTGCCGTGACCGGATATCCGGAGTTAAAAATACATTCTAGTGCGTTATATTTCTCCTCAGAAGGCGACTATAACTTAACAGTAGAAATTGAAAATATTGGAACCGGACCTGCTCGGAAGACAATAGTGCATACCTTGGGGTATCCACCATATGTTACAGTACTAGGTGATGATTGGTCTGAAATAGGTATTATCCCTGCTGGAACAAAGAAAAAAGTTACATTTACTTTGCATATAATCGAGAGCGGAGTAAGTGCAATTCCAATCTTTGTAAATACGACATTTATGGATCAGAGAACTACTGATTTTTATTCTGTTGCAGAGACGATACCTGTAATTTATAACGAAACACCGCGATTATCGATGATCTCGTCAGTTTACGTTCCTACTAAGCTCTTTCCCGGGGATAAAAATGTTCAAATTAATGTAGTAATAAACAATCCAACAATGAAAATTATTCGGGACATCATAGCAGAGCTAATCCTTCCTAATGATATTAAACCAAGCTATGCTGGATCTAGTAGAGTGTCCCTTGGATCACTCCCACCAGGATATACTGTTACACTAACTTACTATTTGGATATCGAAGAAAATGCAAAACCGCGCAGTACAAATCTCGAATTATTGGTTATATTTGATGGGGGAGAAAATAGATTTAATATTCCGATAATCATTGAGAGAAAAGGTAGTTTTTCTATTGAAAGCATATCACCAAGCATATTAGAGCTTGGAAAACGAGGTATTACTCTTCAGATAGACATTATAAATAATGGAAGCGTAAATGTGGATAATGTCTATTTGGAATTAATGGCTAGTGGAATACTTAAGGGAGAACTGGTTTCTTACGTAGGTAAATTGGAATCCGGGGAAAGTAAAACTGTAAGCTTCTCTGTTGATGTTTCTTCTGATGCACCCATAGGAAATATTACTTTAGATCTTAAGATCTCATGGATTCAAGAGGGGCGGTTCTTAACGAGCACATATGGGATAAAAATAGCAATAAGAAAAACCGAGTACACGACGAATATTATCGATATTACTATTATCACAGCGATCATAGGACTTACTGTTATTCTTGTTTGGCCTCTAGTAAAAAATTTTAGAGAAATTTTCGCTAAGCGAGGGGGAGCTTAATGAAACGTGAGGTCTTATCCGTAATCATGGTTATTTTAATAATCTTGCCTATTCTAATAAGCAATTCTCCAAAAAACAATACAATCAATAATAATCATGTTCCACTTAAAAATAACGTAGATCAAACAGAAGGCTCAAGGTCTGTCTATGGAAATTCGCCAAAACTAGTAACACAAGAAAATAGAGCATCCTTTAATGAAACGTACTATGGACAAACGATAAATACATGGATGGTTGGTCCCGCAAAGAATATTTACAAAGTAATAACTTATTCTGAGGATGGTAAAACGTATTTCTATATAATGACCGACTATGGTATTCAATTACTAAACACTAGTAATATTAAGATTCTAGGAGCTATCTACAACAATATAACTGATATTTTTCTTGAGGATGTTAATAATGATGGCTCTAAAGACCTACTTGTTGGAACTTCCCACAAACTTACTGTATTGCTAAAGAATAGCTCAGAGCTATGGACGAAGGATTTCTTTAATATCACCAAGATATATGCTGGCTCAATATTACCCACAGAAAAGATAATTCTCGTCGGACTAGGGAATAATCACTTAGTAGCTCTAAATAAGTTTGGTGAAAAATTATGGGATAAAGTATTAGAAGGAGTGGTATCTAATATCGAAATAAGAGATATAGATTCCGATGGCCTTGAAGAAATAATAGTAGCAGATAGTGCAGGTTATTTATACATACTATCAAATGCTGGAGAAATAAAGTCAACGTATCATGCGGATAGTCCAATAACAGCTATGGACATCTCTAATGATAATAAAATTCTTCTCGGAACGGCGAGTGGCAATCTTGTAAAGATTAATGCTCAATGTGAAGCTGAATGGATAAAAATTTTTGAGTCTAAGATCATAGGAATTCAAATAAACGATATTGACTTGGATGCTAATGAAGAAATAGTTATTGGAACAGAATCTGGTACAATATATGCCCTCAAAATGAATAGCACAACATTATGGCAGAATAACCAGAAAGATACTATAGGTAAGCTGGTACTAGGGAACGTTCAAGGGGATAATCATCCAGAAATTGTTTTCATAAAGAATTACGAAAGAATCACTACTATCTTATGGAATGGAACCAAATTATGGGAAAAATCGCTAGAATGTAGAGTGTTAGATCTTAATTTATTTAACTTAGATACAAATCCCACTTTAGAGATAATTACTGGTACAAATCTCTCTAAAATAATTGTACTAAATGGTTCTGGATTAATAATCAATGAGCTTTTTGCAGGAATTGCTCCAGAAGTATTTACACTTGGTAACATCTACCAAGATGGTAATCAACAAATAGTTCTTGTCGATAGAAACAGGGATCTCCTAGTTATAGATAGGCATGGACAGATTACAAATATAACAAGAGTTCCAACACGGGCGACAGAAATTAGTCTAGGAAATATGGATATCTCTGATACTCTAGAAATTTCCGTTGGTTTCATTAATGGCTCAATTATTTCCTATGATTTAACAGGTGCTCCGATATGGAATTATACACTCTCAAGCGAGATAAATCTACTATTAACAGAAAACACTGATTCCGATGACTTTTCAGAAGTATTTAGCGCAGATATTTCTGGTACAACAGCATTAATAGATAACAATGGCACAGAAATTTGGCAAAAAACGCTAGAATCGAATATATCTGACTGTAAAATCGATGATATAAATGAAGATGGCACTATTGAGATCATAATAGGACTAGAGAACGGTACACTTCTAGTGATCAATTCAAGCGATGGAACTGTTATCTGGCGTTATACTCAGAGTTCAGTAATAACTTCATTAGCGGTTAATGATATATCAGATAATAATGGAAAAGAGATCATTTTCGGAACAAATACTGGAGCAATTTTTATAGTGAATTCGAGTGGCGAAATGATAAATAATAAAACACTTTCAGCTCCAGTAAGCTATGTTCTTGTAAATGACTTAAACGGAGATGATAATAAAGAAATAATAATAGCAACATTAGGTGCAGGAATTTTAATTCTTGATCAACAGTTGCTACCTATACGTACGATGATGAACAAAGGTTCAATCTACAAAATTGTTTTGGGAGATGCCAATGGTGACAGGATGCAGGAAATTATAGCAATAAATCAGACGAAATATGTTACTATTTTAAATCAGACTGGAGAAATTCTCTGGATAGTTGACACGATTAATCTTACACAATCAATATATTCTTGTGATATGAATCTGGATGGAACATACGAGGTTGTGGAATATACGAATCTTGGTATAGGAATTATTGATGTTTATAAAGAGATATGGCTTTTAGATCCGGAACCAAATGGAATCTATACATCAAGTAATATAACAGTATCTTGGCGTTCGAGTGGGGTTCTCATTCATTCTTATGAACTATATTTAGATGATAATCTAGTTAGAGAATTTAATTATTCAGAGACTGCTTTTAATATTTCAAATTTAGAGGATGGACAGCATAAAATAGAAATTAGAGGGATTCCTGAGTATGGTAGCGTGATTAGGAAAAGCGTAAGCGTAACAATCGATACGACCGTGCCAAGTGTGGCAATAGTTTACCCGAAAAACGGATCTTATATCGGCTCCAGAAATATGACAGTAAATTGGATTGGCTCTGATACAACGACAGGTATTGATTATTATGAGATACAGATAAATAAAACCAGTTGGATAAATGTCTATAAGAATACAACATACGAGTTCGTGAATTTAACAGAGGGAGTATATGAGGTTGTTGTAAGAGCATGGGATATTGCTGGATTGATGAATTCAACCAATATCACAGTGATAGTAGACTTAAATGCGCCCACTTTATGGATGCAATATCCTAGAAATAATAGCTATATAGCCTCAAGTGATGTTCATCTTCAATGGAATTTCTCAGATGCTAGTCCAGTAGAATTTCAACTTATTTTAGATGACAGAGAAATCTATAATACAGGCAGAAATACAACATATTTACTTGAGGATTTATCTGAAGGGTCTCATAAGCTAGTGATAATTGGAACTGATATACTAAAAAGAACGAGTAATATAACAATTTATTTCGAGGTTGACACAAAAAAGCCAGAACTAAGAGAGATCTCTCTAGAAAATAATAGTTATGTAAACTCTCGTAACATAACCCTATCTTGGAGTGCTGAGGATGAAAATATAGACTACTATCAAATTTTCATTGATGGAGAATTTCAAGCCAATTTAACTAAACCAGAATATGCTTTTAACGCAACAGAAGGCCAGCATAAATTGAAAATAATTGCAATAGATAAGGCAGGCAATTTGGCAAATGTGAGTATACTGTTTATTGTCGATATTACTCCTCCAGAAATTAACCTAATGTTTCCGTCGAACTGGTACTTTTTTAACACGAGTAAAATTCAACTTATATGGAACGGTTCTGATAATATAGGAATAAAGAGATATTGGCTAAAGGTAAATAATAGTGCTTGGTACAATCTTGGTTTAGATAATACTACAGAGATTTTAGACCTTAAGGATGGTGTTTATCTTATCTATCTTATAGCAGAGGATTTCGCGGGCAATTATCAGGCTATACAAACAGTTGTTGTTGTGGATACAAAGAAGCCGATTATAGAGATAACCTTACCAAAAAATGATACGATCATTAGAAACAGTTCCATAGAGATCGAATGGACTTATGTAGAACAGAATCCATACCAAGTAACATTAATGATAAATGATAGTCAAATATTGAATTTGGGGCTTTTAACTGAGTTTACTCTTGAAAATCTTTCTAGTGGCTATTATGAAATTACAGTTTTAATGTATGATCAAGCAGGAAATATTGGTTATTCTAGAGTCCATATTGTAATTGATACTATTCCACCGATCTTTATCGAGGTTCAACCAGCAAATAATACTGTTATTAATACAACCTACTTTAGAATTCAGTGGATCGTTTCAGATGAATATTCAGATATCGCTTACGTAGTGATATCATTAGATGACATCGTACTAGCAAATGTTAGCAATATATCAGAGTATACAATTTACACTTCGGGACTAGATGAAGGCTACCACGTTATTTTGCTTCAAGCATTCGATTTGGTTGGTAATAGTAATACATACACTCTTGGATTTTATTATATACCAACAAAAAGTGGACCGACTAAAGAGATCTTTCCTATACAGACATTGAGTCTTATTTTTATACTTATGGCTCTGCTTGGCATTAATGTATACTTAAGAAAAATCAGGAGAAAATAGATAATGTTTTTATTTATTTTTTTAAAAAAGAAGTTAAAAGAAATATTCTAGGGAAAACCATGAGTATTGAGAAAAAAATCTTAGCCGTATTAAGAGAGAACCCTATGGGTCTAACAACCACAGATATAGCAAAAATAGTAAATATAAGCAGGCTAACAGCAACAAAATATCTTGAAATATTAAAAGGAAAAGGGCTAATTCATGAAAGAAA
>JAGGXM010000035.1 GCA_021163045.1 Thermoproteota archaeon
ATGTATAACTCTAAAAAACATTAAGGCCTCCAAAATGCAAATAAGAAAAGTATTGATACCCTTAATTATAATAATTGCTACTTTTTCAGGGATCATGTTCTTTTTAAGAGAAACTCTGGAGAACATTCCGGAAAATCAGCAGGAAGAGAACTGGATATTCGAAGATTCTAGACTAGATCGAACAGCGATCATTCATCTACCAATTAAGGTTGAAGATCTGACAACAGAACCGCACGATGGGCCAATAGGTCCATGGGGTTACCATGGAGGGAATCATCCAGAAGGATTTGATCACACGGGATTCGTTTTTAAGGAGCCATCACCAATTTATGCGCCAGATGATGGCCTCGTTGTATATATTGAGAAACGTGCAAGCGATGATATAAAAATTATAATATTTCATAACTATACAATAGCCAGTTGGTTTGATCATCTAACAAACATAACAGTCTCAGAAAAAGACTTCGTAACAGAAGGACAAATTATAGGCTATTCAAAGCAATACGGTTTACGAAATATCGTTGATTGGGGACTAATTGATCGCAACAATAATACTGGACCAATATTTCCAGGTTGCGAAAGTGCTCCTGAAGGAGGTAGCTTTGTTCCTCCGTTCAATTACCTCGTAGAAGAAGATAGAGCTAAAATTGAGGCTATCTTTAATGAAACAATGTTACAGCCATTCTTAAATGGAGAATTTGTACCAGGAATGAATAAAGCGGAACATGGCTTGATAAATCCGGTATTTCCTGAAAGAAGCAATCCTGAGGATATCGCGGGAGTCTGGATATTAGAAGATGGAAATAAATGGGGACCTGGCGGGCCCCCAGAGATACTCACATTCATTCATAGAAATACGACATATTTTGGCGAAGTATTTCATGCTGTTTACGCTGATTTCCAAAGACCTGTTGAGTTCGATACTTGGGATGCAAACTTCGAGATAAATACATCCGTAACACCACACAGAATTAAATTAATATTTGCTCAATATGGAGAAGAAACAAAAGCTCCGCTATATGGCATATATGAAGTGAATGCATCAGGGTCCAGAACAAAGCTAAAAATAGAATTTAGCGAAAATGGTTATCCCATGGCATTCTCCAGTAACGCGAGCATCTATATCATTAGATCAAGATACCATCCATTACAGGAAATAAATATCCCTGAAACTGCAGCTTATTCGATTCTTTCGGGAGAAAAACCTCAAGATATTAGCTTGAATTTTGGAAAAACTCTTTTAAAAACGATGCCTATAGAATTTACAGTAAATCCAATAATACTTAAAGAGTACCAAACAAATCTTTAATAAATTAATATACCTTCATTTGTCAAAATACATCGGATGATAGAGTTGACCTCGAGGGCCGGAAAAGAGAAATTAATAGCCACGGATGATCCGTTACCAGATGAGGAGAAAGAGATCGCAGAGTATGAGAAAAGGAAATTAGAAAACAAAATTACCTTTATTGGCTTAGAAGATATCCATAAAGTTGTATAAAGGTTCTAGAACAGTAGAATAATCATAAGAGAACTATATAGGGAAGTAAAGGAGTTAAAAAGAACAAGAAAGAGATTTTCTTAATCATCATTTTTCAATAATTCATTGGAAATTAGATATTCCATCATTTTTAGGAGCCACCAGGATTCAGGTAGCATGAAAAATTTTGGCTTTGCTTTAGTTCCTCTTAACTTTGATTGTTTTTCTTTCCAATTATCGATATCTTTTGGTATACGCTTAGTAAGAAGATCTTTTAAAGAAAAAGCTTCAAGGGTAATAGGGTATTGAAGATTTTTAGATAAGTAATTATTATAGTTGGATAAATCATCTTTGATTTCATTAACTTTAGATTCAGAAAGTGCAATATAAGTACCCCTATATTCCTTTAAAGGGAGGTTGCATAATTTTGATTTCACATACTTGACAATGAATTTTATTATCCCTAGATCGAATTTTCTTTTGATAATATTAACGTTTTTCTTTTTAGAATGAAGAAGCATTCCAACTTCAATATGAAGTATCTCCAATTTTGGCTTGCTATTCTTCTTAACTACACGATATGCGATTATGTCAGCTTCTCTTCTACCACCGCGCTTTTGGGGAAGGAGTGGAACATTGGCCTCACAGGCATACCCATTTAAATGAGCCCATTCAAAAACTAATTCCTCTGCCCATGTTTTTGGGGTGGGCATGTCTTTCACCGCTAAAAAGATAATATCAGCCCATATATTGATTGTTAAAGTTATTTTAATTTATAATCATGCATTATATATTCTAGGGCGCTTATACCGACCTTAATATACACGTTTACGTCTACTTGGAAATTTAATACTCAAAGAAGGATCTTTGGTCTAATAAACTACACGAATTTTCCTAGGGGTTATTACACATAAGCAATATCTAAATTCTCTGAATGCCCTATGTTCTAGGAAATTTGACAGAGCTTGAATAATATTTTTTGGAGTCGCAGGTTTAACTCGTATAATAAATATCGTTACTTGTCGTCTTTCACGGAAATAATAAATTCTTCCAAAATCCTTATCAAGTGTTAGAATGATGCTTTTATTTTTCTTGGCTAGTTCGATAATTTTATTGTCATCGCATCCGATATATGAACTTTCACGTATCCATAAGATGTTATAACCTTTTCTTTTGAGAAATTCTACTACCGAGTAAGGGATGTTTTCATCCACAATTAAATCGTAGCTAATATCTCTTCCCCTTCTAAAAATCTTTTAGCATATATTAGAGCTGCGCGAATATCATCATCGGTAAGACCAGGATACTCCTTTTTAATATCTTCAAACGACATTCTTGCAGCTAACAGTTCTAATATTAAATAAACTGGGATTCTGGTTCCTTTTATTACAGGCTTTCCTAGCATTTTTTTGGGGTTTATTTCTATCCGTTTTAGCAGATCTTCCTCATCTTTTAGCATTCTTGTCAACCGATATTATCAGAGAAACTTTGTACATTTATAACTGTACATTATAATGCTTATTTAAGCCTTTTCTAGTTATCAACAGGTTCATATCTTTCCAAATATTCTGAGGTATAATATTAACTTGGATTAATTTTGTAGAGAAGATCGAGAATCTAATGTTAGAGTCTATCAGAATTCCTAAATCATTAACTCACCAAGAAGATCCTCTAGTGTAGATTCATATTGCTTAATCTCTTCTTAAAAAGCATGCTTGCTTCCAGAAATCTTTGTTTTCTATATTCCTTAATTAGTAGAGAAATTAATTCATTAAAATCCTTGACCCATGTCTCCATTTTAAGCTTATATGGCTTGGCCCATGTCCTCTTAGATAGAGTTTACAAAGTTTGAAGGTGCATATTCGCTCCTCGAAGCTAGATCGTTCCATCATTTAAGATATTGTTAAAAAGAATATCCTATAAAAAATCTAAATTCCATCGAAATTTTAGTTAAAACAGCAATTCTCTGGATAAAATTTATAAATTTTTAAAGCTATAACATTATTACCCCCGAGA
>JAGGXM010000159.1 GCA_021163045.1 Thermoproteota archaeon
TGCTAATCCTTGGTATGCTCCAGCATATTATCAATATCAAGATGGGGAATGGGTCTTGATAACTCCGAACAATGTCTATCGAAGTAGCGAATGGACAGGACCGGGAAAGGATCTCGCCCTAATAGAAATAACCTATATTTCAGAAGAAGGCAGGAACGTATTAGTCCTTTCGGGATTTGGCGGTGATGGGACAAGAGCAGCATCCTTAATAATACAGCTTCTTTTCACGGATCAACAAATATTATCGTTAGAAGGAAAAGCAATGATTATACAGTGGATAGATAGCAACGGCAATGCAAAAGTGGACCCTGATGATACATATAACATAGTAGAAACAATAACATAGTATTGTGATTTTCAGATCTTTTGCATTTCACCTAATATTCCATATACTTTACTTAGCAAGTAAAGCAACTAGCTAGGAAAGAAGAAAGCTCAGATTCCTAAAACCGATAGTCCCTTTAGCTGGACTGAAGTATCTCATTAAACTAACCTTCAATGCCATTCTTAATTGGATGAAGTTATTACTTTCCTCCCAAAAATGCTCTTGGAGAGATTTTATATGGATAAATAGCGCTTAAACGAATATAGTTCAACCCCGTTATCCACGTACCTGAGTTCAAACATTCCCGTATTTTCTAAGATAAAATTTCTCTCGTTGGCCGCGCATCTGCTTTTCTTTTAACTATGAATATGTAGTCAACATGATTCTCTCGAAGTTTTTGATGTAAAGATCAACATCACCTTTGAGGATTTACATAGATAACTTTATTCGTTAGTTCCTCCCTGAACAAATAACATGGAAGACTTGTATATGCAATAGTGCTGTTTCGTATTGTCCGCCCTACATAGGCTCAGGCTTTCCTCTCCATATCTTCCCAGCTTTAATTAATTATTGGATATTTACTAAGACTTCCATGCTCGTCTATTAGGTAATTGATAGCAAAGTTAAATCCCATAGAACAGTTTTATAAATGAGATAGGAGGTGTTAGCCAGCAATGCAATTGTCATCATTGGTGACAAGAAAAGAAGTTGTAAATTCTTATCCTTGCTATCATGCAACATTAATTTACGTGATTTAACTCAACAATTATGTCATCACCTGTTAGTAAGAGTAAGAATGCATACATAAGTTCTGCATTAGAAGGGTAATACATCCAGTATTTTAGGTTGCCATAAGGGGAAGCTTCTGGGACGTAAATACTTCCATTTTGTATCCGCGAAGCTGGTATAAATAGATGATACATTAATGCGTCCTAACCGAGATCAGGCATTAGTATATCATAAAATGCTAATACAAGTACCACGCAGACAGTTATGGTTACTATTACTAATACTACTTTACGTTTAAAGGTGATTATAGATTTAAGAACGTTATGAATAAACTTTATGATGCTGTATCGATCGTCTTTGCATATAGTATTCGTATAAGTATGCTAAAAATAAGAAGCCCACAAATAGTTAATAGTAAATGAATAAACGATAATAGTTTGAGCAACCCTAGGATTAATATAGTAATAGAGGAAATCGAATGATAAAGAACAAACATAGCCAAAATCCTATCGCAATGCCTTAAGTTGAAGGATGCCGAAAATATGAACGCAACATATGCTACTGAGATGATCCCAAAAAAGGAATGTAAATGGATTAGGCGTGTAGTAAAGGTATACTATTTTTCAGCAACTGAAATAATAAAGTCGAAATAACGTTGCTATGAATTATTAGGTATAGGATATAAAAAGCAAGCGAAGAAAAGAAGATTAAGAGGGAAAAACTTTGACAAGGACTTTTCCTTAATGGATGGCTTCCGGTTGGTTTTACTCGACAGAGAGTAAGGCTTGTTTTTAATCTTCTTCCATCTACCGCCGAAACGTGACAGAAGAGAGTATACAACCTTGACTACGTAAATGGGATGCTTTATCAAGTTTGACCTAGCGTAGGTTTTGTAGAAAGCCGAATTAAACACGGTTCTTCGCCCTTTCATATCGATAATTAGCTCTTCCAGGGAAATAAACCTTTATAGGATTTTTTACGTCAATTAATTTTAACCAATTTTTACTTAAATCTCCTTAAGAAACTGCGAGCAATGATTTTGCCATTAAAGGAAGATTTCCGATGTCTCTCAAATCAGCTTTTTAACACCATCATTTTTTCGGAGCTTTTTCGCCACAAGTGAAGTAATCTTTTGATGTAAAATATGCAAAGAGACCGCTAGCTTACTAAAATAAGAAAAAGTGCAGATATACGGTTATTTAGAACTTCATTCACGGTTTGGTCATATTTTTTCTTGCTAGCAATCAACAATCTACCTTCGATCTTTAAAATACGGTTTACTTATAAGCTTGTCTAGCCCAGAGATTCCAGGTAAAGTCGAAATAGCAGACATTGTGAGAACAAAAAACATTCGATCATCAATAGTCAAATCACCTATGAGTAGTAAGTCATTTCCGTTTAGGATCTGCTCTCCCCTAAAATATTGAAAGAGTGGAAGGGCCAGGCCAGCAGCAAATATCGCAATAATTAGTAGATTTAAGAATGTTTTCACCTTAATGATCATATTTCCATTTCGTAGAGCAGTAATCGTTACGATCCAGGCGATATAAAATAATGCTAAGTATAAATGATACACAGATAACAGGTTCCATCCTAGGAAATAGCAGTTGTTTAACACATAATGCCAATCCGTTATCATCCTTATCACAGTCAAATCTAATCCTAGCCCTAGAGTTAGAGCAGAAACAAAAAATAAGCTGTATCCGGTCAGAGTCTTATATTTGATTTGTCTCAATATACGTGAAACTTTGTAAAGTAGCGGTTCCTCATCGAATACTATCGCTAGCATGTCCTGGAACAATAATAATGCAAATGCTTCGCGTAAAGCTAAACGGATAGTCGCCATAGGGGCTGTGTTATTTAGAAAAATGTCTGTGTTAAATGCATGAATAGAGATCGGAGCCGCAAACCTGATTAATAATGTATTATTGGCCGTCAAGTTGACCAGGCCGATGATTGATAAAGATATTGCTCTGCGAAGAGATACGGTTCTCTTATGAAGACTATAATCAGCAATTGCGAGAAAGATCGGATAGAGTAATATGGGCTCAGATACAAAGGTTCTAGACATTATAAATAAGGTTGTTGTCATCAACAGTGAGTCTATCAATTCTCTGGAATTTATGATTAGAGTGATATAGTAGGCTAATATTACCAATAGCCACAAAATTGAAATAATGTTATGTAAAATTGGAGGAATTTTTTCCTTAATGTACTCAAGCACTAAGAGCGGGCTTATCCCTCCATAAACAGGTAAGCTCACCTGATAGATTGAACTGTTATAAAACCCATTCCAAGACCAGTTATTAATTATAAACGGGATAACTATCGATGGTATAAAGGCGCTTGTAAAACCTAGTAGCATCTCAACCACCGCATTGTGCTTCTTTTCCTTAATGCTATGAAGTATTATGGTTGGGAGGAATATCATTGGAAAACCTTTGACAGCCGTTGCTATTCCAAGGCTAGCCCCGGAAAGGAAATATCTCCCCTGAAGTAATAAGATTAGAGATGTAAATAGGAAGAGGATCGAGATGGGGTCTATTGCTCCCCAAACTGATGATATTAAAATACCAAACGGATTATATAACCATAATAAATAGGCGACATCAGATTTGCAATATTTGTAAACCATCAGACCTATTACTAGATCTGAGAAGATCATGGATTGTTTGATGATAAAGTAGTATATGAAGCGATTACAGATATTCAAGCTAGTATAAATTAAATAACTTGCAGCAAAAAGATACGCTGCTAAAGGTGGATATGCTATTGATTCCATCTCTTTATATGGTGAGAAGCTTATTAAGGGGTCGTATTGCAATATAGTGTATGGATTGCTTCCTAATGCAACATGCTTCCCAACTCTAACCCATACTTCAAAATCCCAAGGATGTCCGGTCCAACTCGCCAAAAGCTCTCTTATTAGGAAAGCTATGGCAAAGTTAATTAATGTTGATTTTCTATGCGAGTTTTTCAACCTCACTCACCAACTGTTTCATAGATCTTAACAAGGTTCTTGATTAATGCTTCCCACGAGCATTTTTCCTTTAAAGTATTTCTGATGGATTTTACGTCGCCGAAATACATATCGTATCTTTTAAAGATATTCAAAATTTTTTCCACATCTTTATCAGGTCTGCTGTAAGAAATCATTAACCCCCAATCAGCCAAATTGAAATGATTTCCAAATAATATTACTGGAGTTCCACATGCCAAAGATTCTTTAAGACTTCCATCCCATAAATATGTCATTTCTGGAAAATACATGGGAATCACTGTGAACCACGCATTTGAATAGATTCTCGGCAATCGAGCATGTTCCACGTAGCCTCTCAACGATACATGGTCTTCAAGTTTTTTCTTCTTAATGTGATTCTTAACCCTAAAAAATCCAGGGCCATCTCCAACCATTTCCAACGTTAGACCATGAATTCTTTTCCTTAAGGCTTCAAATAATTTAATGACTAATAGTGGATTTTTCTCCCATCTATTTTTTATCTTCCTAGGAAATCTGCCAACATAGAGTATCTTAGGAGTTATTGATTTTCTGAAAGGCCTAAAGAGTTCAAGCGATACACCGACATTTGGAAATATTTTAACCCTATCGCTGTTTATTTTTAATAACTTAATGAGCTTTTTCTTTTCACAGTAAAATGATGTTAGAAATATCTTAGTCTTAGTATAGGAATTGCGGAAGGCCAGTAATTTTAATGATGAGAAATGGTCTACTATACCATGAAATTGAGCTACTACTGGGATCCTATTTGCAAGCTTATACACTATTAGTGGATAACTCCACACATAATAGTTGAAGACGTGAACTATATCTGGATTATCGAGAAGCAACTTTGCCACTAACTTGCTCGAGAATTCATTCCCAAATTTCAGGAAAGGAGGGAAGTAAAAATCTATCGGAAGGAAGGAAATATTATTTACGGTGAATGCATCAGAAATATCTTGGTGTAATATATAAAGCTTAGTCATCGATCCGGTGATTTTAGCAAATACGTCCAAATATTTTTTTGAGAAGTGATACCTTCTTAAAAAGTCGTTTACACTCCATTCCGAGAATCTGAAATCGTGTGGTAGTACGAATGAAACTTTCATGCTATTTCCTCCTTAAGTAAACAGGTTTTTTGTGGTCATAGCCAATTTCCATCTTAGTGGCGATGATCTTTTTATAACATATAAGGAAGCATGTAATATTGCTAAGAACTCTAAAAGTAAACCTGTAAGGATATATAGTATGCCTGCAGCTCCAAAATGTTTCATAGCCCTCTTAAATATGTTGACGGCGAATAATGGCCTCTTAAAAGCAGTAAACTGAAATGTCGTTGGATATCTTTTAAGAATTTTATAAATTTGAAAATGTCCGTAAAGAACCCTAGATCTTTGGACTATGTAATCATATGGATTTTGTGGTCCTAAGATATAACATATAGCTTCATCCTCATGTAACACGTCATATCCCTTTAACTTAATAATCATCGCTATATATGCATCATCGTTAATAACCTCGGCCGGAATTCTACTCACAAGTCCTTTTCTGAGTGCGTAGAGGTCCCCAGCTACATGTCCTAACCTACCATTATTATTCAGTTGCATCATCGTAAGATTATGAAGCGTCCAAGTAAAGTTTACTACTTTGTTAAAAAACTTCTTTCCAGAATCTAATAAGATTACGTGCGAATCAACAGCTCCCACGTTATCTCCTTCATCTATCATCTTCTTTACTAATTTCTTTATGGAACCCTTTTTAATTCTAACGTCGGCAGACGCCATGACAATTATATCTCCTGTGGCTCTTCTAAGAATTTTATTGATTGCAGCTGATTTTCCCTCTCTTTTGCCTTCTAAGATGATATTTATGCTAGGGGAATTGTTAAACGTCATTTGAACTGTCTTAGCCAATTTTTTATTAGGCGTTACCAGGATTACTTCATTGACGCCTTCTTTAAATCCTTCTTTAATGAGCTGGATTACTCCACGTTCTTCTATTAATGCACATATCCCTAGGGTAACGCTAACCATTTATTTGTCCCTCCGAGTAAAGGATCCCTCGCGAAGAAAAATTATGAATAGAGTTTAGATCTTTAATGGACGATTTCGATGAGGTTCCAAGTATCATTTGGATCTACCTTTGCATTGCCATTGCTATCTATCCACTGGATGATCATAGCGGTTCCATTAAGGGATACTATCTCCTTATTTGTTCCATGAAGTTGGAGTATTAATGATGCTGCTCTTGTTCCATCGCCTCCAAAGCCAGAAGCTACTAGCACATATCGATCTTCTTCCGGAACATAAATGGATTCTATTAGGGCGAGATCCTTTCCCGGTCCTGTCCATTCGCTACTTCGATAGACATTGTTCGGAGTTATCAAGACCCATTCCCCATCTTGATATTGATAATATGCTGGAGCATACCAAGGATTAGCA
>JAGGXM010000186.1 GCA_021163045.1 Thermoproteota archaeon
AATAGCGCCTTCAGTATATCCACTAATATAATCTGCGGTTTCCATGAGAGAAACTTTCGCTGCGCCAACTAAATATTCATCCGTGAAACCTTTTTCTTTTAATAATTGAACTAATAAAGCTACAGCGCCTGCTACGTGAGGACATGAAAATGAAGTCCCTTCTTGAGGACTTAGATAATAACTACCACCTAGTTTGATAGTACTTATACCAGATGGTGCTACGAGCTCCGGCTTAATTAGTGCATGTATCGTTGGTCCATATGAAGAATAATCTTTAAGGTACTTCGTATCCGGATAGACAGCACCGACTGTTATTGCATCTGGAGCATCACCTGGAGATCCAACACTCATCGATCGCGTTCCGCCGTCCCCTTCATTGCCAGAAGCAACAACTACGACAACACCATATTCTTTCGCACGTTCGACTGCCATGTTAATAGGATCGACGTACCAGGTTCCACCCCCAAGGCTCATGTTAATAACATCGGCGTCATCATCAGTATTTGGAGTACCATCATCACCAAATACAGCCCATTCGATTCCAGCGAGGATTCCAGCATCGGTTGCTGTTGGCCATTGCTCTCCAACCGGTTTGTAGAAAACTCTAGCGTTCATAAGAAGAGCATTAGGTGCAACACCCATACCTATTTCTGGATTTCCTGCCCCAGTTCCAGCGATTATACCTGAAACCATAGTTCCATGTCCATAAACGTCTTCCGGATTCGTTCTATTTGTAGGATAACCATAGATCGTATTGACAAAGGATTTGCTATATACTACTTTAGATGTGCCATTCTCCCAGCACAGATCAGGATGGTCGCTGTCGATTCCTGTATCTATAACAGCTACGATAACATTATCGCCTCGATACCCTTGGTTCCAAACATATTGTGCTCCAATTGCCGTTGCAGAATCTTTTGTTGTTGGTACATATCCATTTGATTCGGATGGTGGTAATAGCTTTACATGCCGGATATTATTATAGTAAATTCCTCTTATGAATGCCTTCAAACTCGAGCTTAACAAAGTTTTAATTTGTTCAGATGTAGCTTCTATTAGAGTTGCAGGTATGATCTTATACTTATGTAGAATTCTAATACCATAGTTTTCTAAAATAGGAGTTGCTGTATCCATTTGATTAAAATTCTTAAACATCATTATTATACTTAATGACTTGTCTGGCGGTGCTGTTTTAATAATAGGATCTATATATGTTCCTGAAGGAGATGAAGAGGCACTAGGTTTATTCTGAGCGAATGTAACTAAAGCTTGAGAAGAGATGCCTATTGATGATGTAATTAAACATATGAGAAATATGTATGCCCAAAAGTAGTAACCTTTTTTATGCATCAAACTCACCTAGAGTATTACAAAAATCTGCAAATTACAAAATGAAGTAAGACAAAATAACTCATTAAATTGTATTTTAAAATATTATCTATTAATAATGAAAAATCAACAAAAAATGAAAGGTGTAATAAAATGTTACCAAAAAGTAGAAACGAGCTAGCAAGAATGATAGATCATACATTTCTTAAACCGAACGGCTCTATTGAAGATATTAAAAATGCAATAAATGAAGCTTTAACATATAAGTTTAGGTCTGTCGTTGTGCCTCCATGCTGGGTGCCCTCAGCACGCAAATTTATTAGTAAGGAATCTGGTGTTCTTCTAGTTTCGGTTGTCGGTTTCCCTCTAGGTTACAATTCTCCAGAAATAAAGATTCAAGAAACTCGTTGGTTAATTCAAAACGGTGTTGATGAAATTGATATGGTTATGAACATTTCCACATTTAAGAGCGGAGATAAAGACTTTGTACTCGATGAGATAAAAAAAATTGTCGAGATAGCTAAGCCCATTCCAATAAAAGTCATTCTAGAGACCGGATATCTAACCGATGACGAGATCATCGAGGCTTCTAAAATTGCTGTGTCTGCAGGTGCTGCATTTGTAAAAACATGTACAGGATTCGGACCACGAGGAGCTACTGTGAATGATATCAAGTTGATGAGACAAGCTGTTGGAAATCAGGCAAAAGTTAAAGCCGCTGGCGGAATTAGAGATGCTAAAACTGCATTAGATATGATAAAAGCCGGGGCGGATGTAATCGGTGCAAGTAGAAGCATAAATATAGTAAACACTTTTAGTGAGGATTTATTAACAGAATAGAACTAAATTATATATTACTGGAGGTTAAGAAATTGTCTAATCTATCGGAAAAAGATCTTAGAGAAATTGCAGAAAAAATAGAATTTTCTCCGGAAAGTGAAAGGTATAATCTCATTTCGGAGCATATTGATTTTTTCTTAAGCGATTCCTTTAAAGATAAGCTTAAAGTTGGAAAGTTTGAGGATCTTGTTCCTATTCTAGTATATTTTCCTGAGGATAAATTAGTGGAGTTTATGCAGAAGTTTAAAGATATAATACATGAGAAAGTAAAAGAGGCAAAATCAAGGTCATTAGGGCGTTTAATAAATGAATTAACTAAAAATTCTAGAAAGAATTTCATACAAATTTACCATGATGCCTTAAAGGATAGGATACTTTCTGCTCCATTAACGGACATAGGTATTCTTCTGTATAATATGCTCGAACGCGAACGTGAGTCATTTATTGGTCAGATGAGAGACGTCTTTCTTGGTAAAGATTTCGAAGAAAAATTAAAGACCGCATCTATAAAAGAAATTGGCGATTTTTTGTCCTCACTGCCTAAGAAGAGTCGAGATTCCTTTATAAGAGCACATACTGATTTTATACTATCAGAATATTTCATAGAAAAATTGAAATCTGCAGATGGCGATTCTAGAGGTTCTTTCCTCAGGTGGATGCCTAATAAAATCTATGATGAGCTCTTAGCAAAAATAAGGTAATTTTTTCTCGATAAAATATCTATTTTTCGAAACTCTTAATAATTCCTTTTATTATTTTTATAGTACGGATTACATCATTAATTCTCACATTTTCGTTTGGGGAATGCGCTCTTGAGCCCCAATAAGAGATACCTATTCCAGCAATAGTTGGTAGATCCAAATCGTATACAAAGAGATCCATAGGTCCGGAAGCAGGAGACCAGGGGGAAATATAGAATTTCTCTCCCAGATTTTTAATAGCGTTAGCTACCTTTTGTGTAAATGGATGATCGAACTCTGTAAAGACAGGTTTAGTATATGAATGAATCTTTGCCTCAACACCAGCATCTTTTGCAACTTTAATAAAAGCTTCTGCAATAGCTTCCGGATTCTGGTATGGGACTAACCTAAAATCTATTTTAACTTCAATTTCTTTTGGTAAGACTGTTTTTGCTCCAGGACCGGTGTAACCAGCCACAATACCATCTATATTAAATGTTGGATTCTGGTAGTAGGCTATCTTTGCATCTTCATCGCTCATATTATTCACGAATTTCGTGATACCATATTCCTCTTTTAGCGTTTTAGGATCCCAATATACTGTGTAATTGGCTTTTTCGATTTCTTCAATAACCTTTCTTGCATCGATAATACCGAAATTGGATTCTGGAAGCTCTCTTAAGCCTTTTTCTTTCATGTTATGAAGAAATGCAATCATTTCCCATACAGCACTTGGCAGAACAACTGCTAGAGAGGAATGTGCATCATGGTCAATAACTTTTTTCTTTAAAATCATGTAGAGTAATCCCTTTAATCCTAGAATTAAGTTTATTTTCTCATCTTTTGTATAGTGCCCAAACTCCCATATAACCCCAATGACATCCTTAAAGAAGTCCCTCTTCTGCATTAAAGCATCCTTGAGATGCATAGATCCTTGCTCTTCCTCTCCTTCAACTACGAATTTTATACCGATTGGAAGCTCTCCATTCTCCTCAATATACGATCTAACAGCAATTATCCTTGATACAAGATCTCCTTTATTATCTGCGATGCCTCTTGCAATGTATTTACCATCTTTTACAGTTAATTCAAAAGGAGGCGTATTCCACTCATCAATAGGCTCCGCTGGTTGGACATCATAATGATCATAGAATAATAGATATTTGTCTGTTTCCCCGTTAATCTTAGCGATAACTACGGGATTTCCTTCTTCAGTAATTATCACTTCTGAATCGAAATTATTCTTTATGAATAGTTCCCATACATAATTAGCAGCCATCTCGCATTCTTCTTTATTAACAGCAACGGTATTTAATTTTATAAGCGGTGAAACAAATTCCTCAAATAAGGTAATTTCATCTGACATTATTCACACCAAGAATCTTCACTGTATAGGAAAGATGAAATTTTTCTAAAAAGTTTTTCTTAAAGATTATAAATTATTTTTATTAGTTTTTTAGATAATATAGTTGATAGATAGTTGAATACATATCTTTCGGGGATTTTTTTGTATAAGCCTATAGATTTATTTCCATATAAGCCTTGGTTTAACCAAAGAGAAGCTATAAATAAAATCCATGAATACATAAAGAATAAGCAAAATGTTCTTTTTCATGCACCAACAGGTTTTGGTAAGACTCTGGTAGTTCTTGCAGCATTATTACCAATTGCAATAGATGAAAATTTAAGGATAATATGGGCTGTAAGAACAGGTAATGAAACAGATCGTCCTGTGGAGGAGCTCCAGAATATTAATAGACATTTAAAGGAAAATTTTTTTGGTTTTTCTCTCCGTGGTAAGAGAGATATGTGCTTATTGGCTCGGGAAAAAAATATAATTGATCATGAAAGTGTCGCTATTTTGTGTAGGAGAATCAAGAACAAGTGCCCATATTATCTAAATCTTAAAGAAAGTTATATCTATATAGATAGACCGTTACTTTTCTCTGGAGTCTTGGAATTAGCTAGTGCTAAACAAATATGCCCCTATTATCTTCAACTTAATATGCTCGAGGAAGCAATATTAGTGTCCTTAAGCTACAATTATGTACTTTCTAAACCATTAAGTTGGACGCTTAGATCTCGCTTCTCACTAGATCGTGCCATACTTGTTATTGATGAAGCACATAATATACCTAAAGCAATTTCAAGTCTAAATTCGGATAGAATATCTACTGAAACAGTAAAAAGAGCCTTAAAAGAGGTAACATCGTTTGCTGGCACTAAAAATATAGCGGATAAACTCAAAAAATTAAGTAAAATAATGGTGGCTGAAGGAGAAAAAATTAGAGGTGAAGATGATACATTCAGTCCATTAGATATTTACGAAGAAGTCGGATTTGATGATAGTGACTTCAAATTGATGACTAATATTGTATCACGAATTTATGCCGAACAATTACGAATTGGAAAACCCCCGAGATCCTCACTAAGACATATTGCTACATTTTTCCAAAAATTAATAGATTCTGTTAACATCCGAGGTATAGCATACCTCAAATATATAGAAAAAGACAGAATTTATTTTGAAATCTGGGATATGCGATCTAATGAAATTTTAGCTGAGATTTGGGAAGATTTCTCTAATATTCTTTTCATGTCAGGAACTTTAAAACCATATAAGGCGTTTGCTGATGTTGTTGGTATTGATAATTACGGGATAGTAGAAGGTTATTTTCCAATCCCAAAAGAGAATGTTAAAGCAATAATTACTAGAGGCGTTTCGACAAAGGGAGAAGATCTTAGTAAGGATATGCAACGAAAATATGAACGCTTATTAGAAGCAATAGCAAAGCAAATTAATAAAAATACAGCATATTTTTTCGCTAGCTATAGGATAATGTCTAAATTATTGCAAAAACTTAAGGAAATATCACATAAACTAGGTAGACCTCTCTTTATAGAATACGAGGGAATGTCAGGTGATAAAGCTAGAGACATATTGGATAAATTTAAGAGAACCCGAAATGGAATGCTTGTAGCAACTATGCAAGGACGGTTTGCAGAGGGTGCAGACTTCCCCGGAAAAACCCTAGAAGCAATAATCCTAGTAGGAATGCCTTTTGATAGATTAACAAAACGAACTATCTTGTTT
>JAGGXM010000088.1 GCA_021163045.1 Thermoproteota archaeon
ATAGCAAAAGCATCTATAAGAGTTGTCATTATTTTGATAATACTATGTGCTATATCTGGAACGTATCTCAACTTATCAACGATTTATCACATAGAGGAAGTTGTTCTTGACACTCTGGTTTGGGATGGAGATAGCATCTCAATTGAGTTAAAAATGGGTGTACTATATAACATGAGTGTTACGATGGTACACCGTAAATTGATAGATGGTTGGGTTATACTGCCTACTTACTGGAATATTTTCATTGGCGACGATTTTTATAAAATTCTTGATATAGATATCGCTTTTTATGCGAATTGCACAGAATCTTGGCTTCTTCTACCGTATAAAAGCGGAAAATATTATCTTAAAATAGCCGATTATTTCTTTGCTAATAATACTGAATGTAAATATGAGCATACCGCTCAATTTCATGTGGTTATTAGGCGTTGTAATCTGTGGGTGCTTTCAGAACCTAGCAAAGTAATTCTCGATACTATAATCTGGGATAGACCTAGAAACATGCCCGTAATTGAATTAAAGGCGGGACTACTATATCGCCTGAGCATCACGAGAACATATTATAACTATTCTGGAGTACTTGAATGGTATGTTTTTATCCGTAATTCCTCTTGTTATGTTCTATTTGCTTTGGAGCTTCCATTTGTTCTAAATAAAACATATTCATGGTTTTTCATACCCCCCAAGAGCGGAAAATATTATGTTGATATCAATAATAATGTTAGATGCCCGAATTTCCGCACATCCAAATTTCATGTGGTTATTAAGCAGGCTCCTTACGGAATGTAGAGGGTTCAATAACATTATTAACCTAGACCTATACAATGTACATAAAGCACCACAAGAATATGATGAGGTACTAATACTCTCTTTCATTTTTAATTAATTTTTTAAGTCTGTTAAATAATGTTTTATAGGGAAATGAAGAGACAGACCTGCGCGGATTAAAAATGAAGAACGTGCACCACTCGGATCCCCAATCTTCTTAAGCTAATAAAATCTAAAGAAAAGTAATATAAACTAATTTTGTTGAAAGAAAACTACAAATAGCTCTAATTGGTGGTATATCTTGGCGTATAATCTTCGTGAAGCGATTAAGAGAATTGCAGGGAAAAATAAGTTGCTAGAAGTAGAGCAAAGAGTGGATCCTAAATATGAAATTGCTTATATTACAAGGCATCTAGAGAAAAAATATGCTGTTTTATTTAAGAATATTAGAGAAAAAACAGGAAGGGTAATTACAGGAATTTATGGTGATAAAGAAAGATTAGCTATTGCGCTAGATATGAAGGACGAAAAGGAACTTTTACAAAGATTTTCCAAGGCTATGGATTCACCCATGCCTACAAAGTTAATAAGCAACGCACCGGTTCATGAAGTAGAACGAGAAATTGATGTTAGAAAGTTACCTATACCAACATTCTACGAACGAGACATGGGACCATATATCACAGCAGGAATTTTTATTGCAAAAGATAAAGAAACTGGAGCTAGGAATGCTTCGTATCATAGAATGACCCCAATAAGCAAAAATAAATTTGCAGTACGAATAGTGGAAAGGGATCTTTATCTCTTCATGAAGAAAGCTCATGAAAAAGGAGAACGTTTAGAAGTTGCGGTTGTTATTGGGGTTGATCCAGCAACAGCAATATCAGCATCCACGACACTACCGTTATATCACGATGAACTTCAGGTAGCGGCCTCTTTACTCGGAGGAGGTCTAAGAACTGTTAAAGGAAAAACCGTCGATGTTGAGTATCCCGCAGATGCAGAGCTCGTTTTAGAAGGTTATTTTGAACCTAATGAAACTACAAAAGAAGGACCTTTTGTTGATATCCTCGGGACATATGATCTCATCAGGGAACAGCCCGTTTTTACAGTTACAGCAATATACTCTAGGAAGGATCCTATATTTCATGCTATACTTCCAGGCGGATATGAGCATAAAACTCTAATGGGCTTCCCAAGAGAAGTTAGAATCTACAAACATGTAACCGAAGTAATTCCCGTTAATGATGTATATTTAACATCATGGGGAAGTGGATGGCTTGAATGTGTAATATCAGTTAATAAGAGACACCCAGACGAACCTATCAATGCTGGTCTTGCGGCCTTTGCCGCACATACAAGTCTTAAGAAAGTAATTTTTGTTGATAAGGATATTAATATTTATGATGCAGAGGATGTATATTGGGCGGTTATCACCCGTGCACATCCTGTTAGGGATTATATAATAATCCCGCGAGGAAAGGGCTCTTCTCTGGATATGACAGGGAAGCCCAATGCTAGGATAATTATAGATGCTACGATAAAGGAAAAGAGGGAGCTTTTTGAGAGGGCAAGAATACCAGAAAGCGAAAATAGCAAAAGAATATTAGATTATTTCAGGGAGAAAATCTGATTTTGGTGCCCAAATATGCGAAATTTAACTACTTTTCTGAATCAAAAAAACCCATGGTTGAAAAATCCTAGACGTGTATTACGGGACAGCGATATTCTTACATATAGAAAATCTCCTATCCAGAGAAATTACGAACAATTCTCTCACTGGGTGTTTGAGTCAAAAGCGAGAAACTTAGTTATTAGAGGGCCCAAATATGTAGGGAAAACTACATTTTTGAAGCTATTAACAGAGAGAATAATATCAGAAAATGAATATACCCCAATATATTGCCCATTACGGAAAGTGGAGGATTTCGAAAAGTTGCCGGAAGCACTAAGAAAGATAAGCACTAATAGAGATGTGGTTTTCCTATTCGATGATGCGGATCAACTAATGAGATATCCTGAAATAATAGATGAACTGAGTTCAATATCTATCAAGAACATTTACACCATATGGTTCGCAGAACTCCCTAATGATAAAGACATGGATGAAAAAGTAATGCTCCCTCTTTCATTTAAAGAGTTTGTTTTGGCTCAGAGAAAAAACCTTGAGGAGATATTTCGAAATCAAAAGGATTTCATGGAGTTATTTAGAGAGAATTCCCTCAAAATTGAAGCCTTTAATGGATTAATAAAAGATCTTCAGGAACTATTCAGGCAGTACATTATAACAGGGGGACTGCCTGGTGTGATTGCAGAATACATAAAGAAACAAGTAATTCGGGATGAGGTTTATTATGAATTCCTATTAGAATTTAAGAGGCTTGCAAAGGATTGTTTGGGTATTCTTCGTGTATTCTTAGAAAGTATACGAAAATTTACTTCTATGCCACTTAGGCTTAAAAGTTTAAGAAAAAAAAGTCATCTTGAAAAAGAACGTTTTGATTTATGCTATTCGCAACTTCGACGGGGTCTTATTATTGCAAATATGGGTACTAAACTAAAAAAGACATACTTTAGGGACCCCTTCTATTATCATATCGCGAATTTTGATATAGAAAAGAAAACATATTTCGATAGTATAGTAAAAGATCTTATTGGAGCACCAAAAGGTTATATCACAGAATCCATAGTTTTTGAGCACCTTTTTAGGAGAGAAAAGTATCAATTAAATTATCTAAGAAAAGGTCCTGGTGAAATCGATTTTATATTAAATCTAAAAGAAGATCAAAGAATCGGTTTTGAGGTCAAATACAAGCATATAGTTGGCAAAAGAGCTATTTCTAAACTAAATAATATCTCAAAATCGGAGGATTTACCTGTAGTGATCCTCTCTTATGAGAAGCTTTCTTTAAAGAAAGAAGTGAAGATGATACCCGTATATCTCTTTCTTATGTTCCTAGATTAGTCTTCTGTCTGAACTTTTTCAAATGCTAGAATGAATATTTCTTGTTCGGCTATTGTAGTTGGAAGACCATATCTATTCCTAAAGTCACTATCAAGTATGATTCTAGGTTTCTTTTTAGCCAATACTTTCTTTAACAGATTTTCCCAGTCCTCATAATCAGTAGCATCTAGAGATAAGTAATTGTTATCAGTTAATTCAATACCAGCAACATGGGTTCTGAATTCAATCCCGTTCAATGTAAGCTTAAAGAAATGAATTCCAAATATAGTTAAGTTCTCTTCTACATCGATTAACCTGAGTTCTCTAAAAGCATCACGCGGACCCAAGAAATTACATCCTACAGTTATTCTATAGTTTCTAAGAACATCCTTATCAAAACTATGTAATGCATTAGCTAACTCCTTTAAATTTTTCAGATCCAAAAATTACACCTCAATTATTGATTTAATTATCAACTAAAGAAAATATGTCTAAGAAGGAATTTGAGGCTTTCTAATATTTCAATTTAGAAAAATAGCAATAATACTATAGATGCCTACTCGGTTAATTCATGGATTTGGGATCTTTTTTGCATGTATGATGAGAGCAATAGGGGCTTTAATTTTTGGATCAAATTTTGTACGACTATTTTCCTCTCACCAATTAATACTTGCCTAAGGTCTGAAGGTGTATCTACTTCGGTCCAAAAATCTCCATTAACATCAGCGATCCCAACCTTAAAGCCTCTTCTGATAGCCAAATTTATGATCTCAGAAAGCCCTATTGGGCTTTTTATTTTGTATTCATCTAAAAATTCAAAGAGTTTTTTCTTAATTAGCATGACACCAATATCTACATGCGAAAATAACCCTAACTTCTTACCAATTCCAATAACCCGATCCTTAAATACGAGGATTTTGGTAGCTTCAGCGACCTCAATAAACCTTGGAGAACTATCCGCACCAAGAACTATATCTACATCATCCGAAAGGGCATTAAGGAGCGTCCTTAATACTCGTGGAACGTAGATATGATCGCCCATCGAAAGGACGAAGAAATCACTATATACATATTTTCGTCCTAGAAGAAAGCTGTATCCATTACCAAGCTCCGGTTTTCTGTTAACGACGATTCGAATATTTACATCACTCGAGATTTCATTGGTAATTTTCTTTATTGCCCAGAAATTATCCTTATTTGCAACGATAATTATTCTTTTAATGCCAACAGATATGAAATTCATTATAGGAAATGTTATAAGTGGGCGGCCAAGAATCGGTGTTATTAACTTAGAATTTCCGTTAAGATATGACTTTAGCCTAGTACTAAGTCCTGCTGCTAATATAACTCCTTCAGTAACATGGAAGTTCATAATAGATCCCCCGTAATATTGTTTTAAAAATAGGGAAGTAATGATTAATCTATGATTAGAGCATCTTTACAAAGTTCTTGTATTATTTTTACCGCTCACGCTTACCCTCTATGAATTCCTCAACCCACCTTTTTGCTACATAGTCTGGTACTTGTACTGGTGGATGCTTAAATGCATAAGACGAAATACTTAACAATGGACCTGAAATGCCTCTATCGAGTGCCAACTTAACTGCACGAATAACATCGATGACAACACCAGCACTATTAGGACTATCTACAACAGTTAACTTTACTTCTATCGTTACTGGGAATCCCCCGAATTTCTCGCCCTCAAGATAAATATATGCAATTTTTGTATCATCGAGAAATGGAACATAATCGCTAGGTCCTATTCTTGTTGGGATTGCTCCAGGTACCAAACTTGTTACTGCTTCGGTCTTACTTACTCTCTTTGTTTTTAGTCTAGATTCATCAGTCATGTTTAGAAAGTCGGTATTTCCACCAATGTTCAATTGGTATGTCTTTATCGGCTTGATTCCTCTATCAAGCATTAGTTGTACTAATGTTCTATGAAGGATGGTGGATCCAAGCTGGGATTTTATATCATCACCTGCGATTGGAACACCATTGGTTTCAAATTTTTTACCCCATTCAGGATCGCTTGCAATAAACTCTGGGATTGCATTTATAAATCCCACTTTGGCATCTAACGCCGCTTGCGCATAATAACGAGTACCTTCATAGCTACCAACAGGTAGATAATTTATTAGAATATCAGCATCAACTTCTCGTAGGACATCAGCAACGTTTACTGGTTCGATCTCCTTGGGATTATATACACTGAAGGCCTCCCGCATATGTGGGGCAACACCGTCAAGGATAGGCGCAGGTAATACTTTTACACCTAGATTTGGAACATCAGCAAATTTTGGAACACAATTTGAACCGCTAAAGATAGCCTCACTTAGATCTTTACCGATTTTTTGTTTGTTAACATCAAAGGCGGCTACAAACTCAATGTCTCTTATGTGATAACCACCAAAATTCACATGCATGAGTCCAGGAACTTTTTCATTTTCCTTTGCATTACGATAATAAAATACACCTTGAATAAGTGCGGAAGCACAATTACCAACACCAGCAATAGCAACCTTTATTTTACCACCCATTATATTCCCTCCTTTTGACCTGATAAACTAAAATTCGGTAGATCTAGGAGCGTTAGATTTCTTTATTATGAATTTCTCGGGCAGCAAAAAGTTGTAGATATTTAGATGGTCCGGAGTTTATGAGGTAGGAGTTAAGAGATCTAACTTTTACTAGAGATAAGGAGATTATTAATTAGGAGATTTTAATGCGACATGATAACTAATAATATTTTATATTTAAAAATTTTAGCTTTATTATGGGCTATTAAATATCGATTCTTATAGGAATAAAGACCATAGAATTGGTGATTTGATGAATTTACTCCTTAGATCTATTTAAAGTATTTTTATTTTTGGTCATCTTAAGAGGAAAGTTGAAAGATCTTGCAGAATTATGTTTATGGTCATACAATGCAGTAGCGAGCCCTTCTATAAAAAGAATAGAAAATTTGCTACCAAAGTAAATAGCTTCAAACTTTTGCTTTCTTACCAAACTAAATTTTTGTCAGAATAAGGGGAATCTTATTTTTTATCTCGGATCAAAATTTTCTATATGTGTAATCTATAGCGAAAGCATAAATAATTCAAAAATAAAAATTTTTAAAAAATCTTAGAGAGGCATTTTTATGAGTCATTTCGAATTATACGATGATGAAAATACCTTATTAATGATTCCTGGTCCTGTTTTTCTGCACCCGAAAGTCCAAAGGATACTTTCAAGACCTATTTTTGGACACAGAACAAATCATTTTAGGGGTATCCTGGCCGAATGTGAAGAGATGCTTAAGGGTGTTTTTGGTACGAATGGTACTGTTTTTATGTTAACAGGCAGCGGGACCTCTGCAATGGATGCCGCGGTAAGAACATTTATTTCTCCAAAAGAAAAAGTAGTTAGCTTTATTGGAGGAAAGTTTGGTGAGCGGTTTGCTGATATAGCTCAGTCGGCAGGTGCAAATGTAATACGTGTAAACGTTGAGTGGGGCAAGGCTATAAAACCCGATTTAGTCAAAAAAGTGCTTGAGGAGCACCCGGATGCAAAAGCTGTAACCATAACACATAATGAAACATCGACGGGCGTCTTGCATCCACTCCCAGAAATAGCAAAGGTAGTGAAAAAATATGATGCGTATTTGATTGTAGATGGAATAACTTCTGTTGGTGGCGATTATGTTAAAATGGACGAATGGGGCGTCGATGTAATGGTGTCTGGATCCCAGAAATGTCTGGGAATCCCACCAGGGCTCGGATTTGTAGCTATTAGCACAGAATTAGAGTCTGTTCTTGAAAAGATGGAGAAAAAGAATAGCTATTATCTTGATTTGAAAACATACTATAAATACTGGAAGAAGAAAGGTGATCTGCCTTTTACAGGTAGCGTAACTTTATTTTATGCTCTTTATGAGTCATTGAAGATGATATTTGCTGAAGGATTAGAAGCAAGAATACAAAGGCATAGAAAAATGGCAAGAGCTATGAGAAAAGGCTTCACGGATCTTGGTTTCGAATTGTTCGCTGAAAAAGGTTATGAAAGCAATACACTTACTGCAGTTAAGTATCTACCTGGCATGTCTGATAATGAGTTTAGAACTAGAATGCAAAAACATGGCGTACTTATTGCTGGAGGCCAAGCACACTTAGCTGGTAAAATATTTAGAGTCGCACATATGAATATGACCGGTGAACGGGAAGTTCTTACGGTACTAGCAGTAGCCGAATTAGTGATGCATGAAATGGGGGTTAAACCAAAGGGCTCTGGTGTCAAGGGCGCTATTTCAGAAATATTAAGAGAATAAGATTTCATATTATCCTTTAGAGTACTGTATAGATTTATTGCCTATTTTTTCTAATTCTTGATCTGTAAATTATCAAGATCTACAATTTGGTATTATGAGAAATTATTAATATGCGATAGAATCCAAAATATTGGATTAAAAACGTTTTAGGTGAATATGAATGTATTTAAAGCATATCTCGGAAATAAAAGAGGAAGTTGTTGATATGGGAAAAAAGACAACAATTCAGTGGCTTATAACAGATAAAAATGCTGGTGCACAGAACTACTTTATGAGAAGATTCGTAATAAAACCTGGTGGTGAAATCTTTAAGCATGCACATAATTGGGAACATGAAATTTATTGTCTTCAAGGGGAGGGAATTATCGGTGTTGGAGACAAGGAATATACCATGAAAAAAGACATGTTTGTATATGTTCCTCCAGGTGTGGAACACTGGTATCGAAATGAATCTGATGAGGATTGGGTGTTTCTTTGCATAATTCCGAAACCAAAACAAAAATAAAAAATTCTTAGTCGTCGCATAGCGACTACGCATACATATGGCTTTTTATAATACCGCCGCTCTAGCCCAGGGAAGACTTTTTACAAGATTGTTAAGTTTCCCAAGCGATAGGCTGTAGGA
>JAGGXM010000127.1 GCA_021163045.1 Thermoproteota archaeon
GATATATTAAATAAGTATTATGATGATTAAGATGCGAAAGGCAGGAATTATTGATTATATCTTACTGCTATTTATTTTTTTATCATTAATTTTCAGCCTCGGAGTTTCGCTTCTAATAGCAATACTAATGGCTTTCTTCATGCTATTGAGTATTCGCTTATTTAGGAATATCTTAGTTAATCTTCTTACGGGTCTAGCTCAGTGGGAGGTCAAAATACTTGGGCACGGAAAAATGCGTAAAGCAATACTTTTGAAAGAGGAATATATTGAAATTCCTGAGAGTATTTGGGACTATATAAACATTTCAAAGATTCCTTTCGTTTTAATGCTAGGCGTGACATTGCTTCTTACAAGGATCTTTAATGCTCAAGTTGGACCAATCGGGGAGCTAGGGTTACTTCAAGCATATATACTCTCTTGGTTAATTTCCATCATAATTAGCGGTTTAATCGCTTCATTAAGTCTACCTTACTGGATAATTTTTGGTTCTAGAGCAAGATATATAAATTTCAATAATGGAACAGTAAGTCATACAGGTATATTACTAAATAAGATAAAAACAGCAATTTTTGGATATGGTTCCCTAGTCATTTTACTTTGGATATATCTAGATATTCTTAGTAAATCTAGTTACAACATTAGTACGGCATTAGGGATATTCCTTACATATGTTTCTATCACAATAGGATCACTTGCACTGGGCTCTTTAATATTTAGTTATATCTACTGGCGACGATCTAGGGAAGATTTGATCAAAATTTATAATCGCTATGAAACCTTCGTTGAAAAAATTTCGATTCCGAAGGACGAATTGCTCGAGAAATTAGCAATAATGTTCGATATTTCATTAGAAAAACCCAAAGAGGAAACAGAAGATGTGGAAGTATCCGAAGAATAAATTAAAATACTGTTATAGTACTTTTTATTCTTTTTATTCAGTATAAAGATTGGTGTCCAAATGGTTCTATTCGATAGATTCGGAAGACCAATATATGATCTCAGGATAGCGGTTACTGCAGAATGTAATCTTGACTGTATATTTTGCCATAGAGAGGGCATTTGGTCAGAATCATTCTATAAATGCTTCAAAAGACCTGGTGTAACTCAATATCTAACACCAGAAGTAATACAGAAAGTTGTAAAAGTTGCCGCCGACTTTGGTGTAAAAAGTGTTAAGATAACTGGCGGAGAGCCATTACTAAGACCGGACATAGTTGAAATAATCAATAGGATTTCGTCGATAAATGGTATTAAAGATCTCTCTATGGTCACAAATGGGCTTCTTCTAAGATTTTTTGCTAAAAAAATTAAAAAAGCGGGTTTAAAGAGAATAAACGTAAGTTTACATTCGTTAAATGAAGAGACATATAAGAGAGTAACCCGAAGTAAAAGTAAAGATAACATTAGAAATATCATTGAAGGAATAGAAATAGCAAAAGATAGTGGATTAAATCCAGTAAAGGTGAATGTTCTTATTCTAAAAGGCTATAATGAAAAAGAAATTAACGATTTTCTAAAATTTGGTGCGGAACTTGGTGTAGTTCTTCAATTCATAGAATTACAAGAACCAAATGGTTATCAATCTGAGTTCTTTAGGGATCACTTTTACTCTCTCGAATCTCTTGAGAAACAATTAGAGAAAGAAGCGTCCAAAATTATTGTTAGAGAGATGCAACACAGAAGAAGATATATTCTCCCCTCAGGCCTTGAAGTTGAATTAGTAAGGCCTATGTTTAATCCGGATTTTTGCGCGCATTGTACAAGACTGAGGGTAACTGCTACAGGAGAATTCAAACCATGCCTTATGCGTGACGATAATCATGTTCCGTTTCTTGATGTAATTTCTAACGAAGAAGCTTTAAAAGAGCGCTTTTTAGAGGCTGTAAAACGAAGAGAACCTTTTTTTAAATAGGTGATTTTTATGAGCGATGAATTGAAAATGATTGATATTTCTGAAAAAAAAGATGTTATTAGAATTGCTATTGCTGAGGGAATTATTCACCTGAAGAAATCTACGATCAAGAAAATTCTTGAAGGTACTATCAAGAAGGGAAATGTCATTGTAGCATCGAAATTAGCCGGGATTCTTGGGGTCAAAAAAACACCAGAGTTATTACCTCTCTGCCATCCAATACCACTTACTAATATTGATGTTACGATAGAAAAGGTCGATGATAATAGAATTAAAGTTAAGGTTCTAACGAAGACGATAGGTAAAACAGGATCCGAAATGGATGCATTAACTGGTGTTGCTATTGCTTTACTTAATATCTGGGATATGATAAAATCGTATGAAAAGGATGAGAACGGTCAATACCCAGAAACTTGGATTGAACAAATAAGAGTTGTTGAAAAGAAAAAGAAAATCAAATAATGGTTAAAGATTTTCGAACGATATATTAGCAGAAATTACTCCTCACCAGAAGATTTCTTCTTCTTTTTCTTGCCTCCTTTTCTCTTCTTAGAGGACATTATATTCGCCAATTTAATTTTTTGATAAGATCACAACTATAATGCATGAAAAAAATAAAAGCATTGTAGAAGTATAACTTGGGCTAAAAAGTATATGTAAGAATACATATCTAAAATTTATGTAATAAATCTACACAATGTTTTATCTCCAGAATAATAGGAATTTTAGACTATTAAATGTGGTTTCTGATGTAATCAATTTTATTGCGGATTTTATTGTAGTGAATGTTTAGCAGATTTAATTGATTTCTTAATAGATTAATTTGACTCTTTAATTCCTCCTCAGCTATTTTTTTAGCTTTGTCTAAAATGTCACTTAAGATATTAAGATCATCTAAAATAGTATCCCTTTCAATTAAATTTTCACATTTATTCATCCTCTCGTAAAGCATCGTTAGCATAATTAACGCTTGTACCCTGGGAAGGAATATTACCCGATCCAAAAATTCGAGATCGGATTCTTGCAAGATCTCCAAAAGTGAAAAATTCAAAGCATTATAGAGGGGGTTCTCCGAAATTCGATCCTTTAATGAATTTAGGATCATTTCTAGGTTGTTTGCATTTTCTGTTAAGAGCATTAGGGTATTATATAGAGCTTCATTTCGTACGGATAAATACTTAAGAGCCTCTCTTGTAGCGTTTTCTTCAATAAAATATTTCGGAGAGATGTCTTCAAGAGCTTTTTTCAGTTTTTTAATGTATCTGAAGTTATAATTAAGAAGAAAATTACACCTAAAGTGGTTACTTTAATTTCCTTCTTGGTTTTCTTTTGCTCAGAGTATTTCCTACATATTAAGTTGTATTTCTCTAGGATTTTAAGATATTTCTGAATGGTAGGCCGTGAAATGATTAAGTCTCGTAATATCCATTCTCTCAGAAAGCCAGTAATATGTTGGTTTAATTCCAAAGTTAGAGCATTTGATTATGGTATACATAATTTCATAGGCTCTTCCCCTATTGATTGTTGCTAAATATATATCAAATATTTACCGGGCATCTCTCTGGACGCCTTAAACCCGCTCTTACTACCTTCTCAAGCCAGTCCCTGCC
>JAGGXM010000100.1 GCA_021163045.1 Thermoproteota archaeon
ATATTAAAAAGTAGGATGTAAATGTATAAGAATAGTACCCAAAAAATATCCATAAGAATAAGTTTGTCTTCCTAAATATATAACTTTGTTTTTATTTTTGGTAAAGGCCCAATTTTTTAAGAGGCGCCTAAATGTCGAATCTAGTATACCTTGGCTTAAGTATTCTCTTCCTTATAATAATGGTAAGCTTAGCGCCGAAAATAAAAAATATTCCAGCCGGCAGTGGAATTATGCTCCTTTTGATATATCTACTTGCCTTTTTAGGATCTATTTTGGCATTTTCTGCATCTCTACAAAGTGATTTTGAGACAGCATTGTTTCTTTATAAGATGGGTTTTTGTTGGTCAATTTTATTTATTCCTATGTTAACAGCAGTTTTCTTAGAATACATCTATAGTGGAAAAATAAATGCACTTACTCTGGCTATAGTAAGTATTACTTTAGGCCAAGGAATTATAGAGCTTTATATAAGTGGTATCAATGTAGTAGGTTCTCCAGGAGACTGGCATAGAACCATACAGGTAACCTACACAGTGTTACTCTATTTTGATCTTACAGCAATAATATCAGCATTCTTTGCCTTCCTAATATTTATGAAAGGGAGAAAAAAATTTTCTAGTCCATCTTCAAGAGTTATTATAAATATACTTGGCGTTCTGGCGGGGATAGCATTAATCTCAGCAGGTTTATTTAGTTATGCATTAGTATTTCCTATTGAATACTATGAAATAAGGTATATCGTGGCATTTTCTCAGTTTTTTATAATTCTGCTTTTCTCCATTTTAGCATTAGTTAAGCCAGGATTTTACCTTATATATCCTCACGAAATTCTGTATCTTATGGTATGTCATAAGGATACAGGGCTTCTCCTGTATTCCAAAAAGTTTGATGAAATAAAATATTCTATAGAGCTTTTAAGTAATTTCTACTCAGCTATTAATGAGACTTTCGGTGAAATTGAAGCTGGGAAAATAACACATATACAGACAACAAAGTTCTCTATATTATTTACAGAAGCGGATCCTATATCAATAGTTGTATGTTCAAAGAGGTATACACCTTCCCTAGAAGAGGCGCTAAAAGTTATAACGAAATATATAAGAAGAACCGTTATGAAAGATAAGGCCCTTCGAGATCAATTAGAATCTAGTGTAATAAAACAGGAAGATTGGATAGAGGCAATAGCGCCACTTATTCGTAGTCGACTAGACATGATACTGCCCTAAATTAACAACTTTCCTATATTTTTTGTGAATTTTTGTTTTTTAAATACTCCCCGGTATCAAGCAAAAACTAAAGAAAAGCTCGAATTTGCAGATGCCTTCAAAATATAGAGAATGAACTGTGCTGGCCTCTGGAACACTGTGAATTATAAGATTGTCTTTTATATTATCTTGCTTGGATAGGGGAACCGTACTAGAGAAGCTATCGGAGAAAATGACTAAAAGGGTAAATCTTGTGCTAAATATCTTTAGCGAATTGTTAGAAGTATTTGGGCATGAGGAATATATTATAGTGAATACTATGCACTAAATGCAACACTTCATGGGATGGCTTTTTATGAAGGACTACTGAGCGAATATACAACAAGGAAATTCATAATAAGGCAAGAAATTGGTTGAAGAAAACGGAGAAGATCATAGATGAAGCATTTAAAATAAATGTATTCTCTTCTAAAAATAATAAATCTGTCGAGGGTGATGAAAAATTAATAGAGAACTTGAAGATAAATCGATCATAAAGGAGAAAAAATTGAAGATCCTGATAGTATATGATACCAAACATGGTAGTACTGAGCAGATTTGTAAGTGGATTGCAGAGTTTATTAACAATAAGGTTGACATTAGAAGAACAGGTGAAGCGGATAACCTAGAAAAGTATGATTTAATAATTGTTGGATCACCTATTTATATGGAAAGACCTTTAAGCTCCGTTACCAAATTTCTAAAATCACATAGAGATGTTTTACAAAGGAAAAAAGTGGTATTATTCGTAGTAGGGCTAGCCACTTTCAAGTTTACAGCATCTAGGTATTTGAGAATAATGAAGAATGCTCTAGGTTTTGAGCCCATTATGGTGAGAATGTTGCCTGGTAAATGGAGATTTATAAATCATATGGATCGGACTAAGGTTGAAAATTTCGTGAAGGAGATAATGAAACGTATTTAAAGTGAATGAGTGATTATATACTATACATTATAATGGCAAAACAGCTTTTGATATCAATACTACGATAGAGCCATAATGTCAAGTATAATATAAAGGCTCTATTACGTGGAAATAACTAGCTATAGAAGGTGATCTATTTGGAGGTCTTAGTAATAGGTCATAGAAATCCGGACACGGATGCTATCATTGCAACAATCGCCTTTTCCCATATACTAAATTCCATTGGATACGAGGCTCAGGCCTTTAGAATTGGTAATATTCAGCCGGAGACAAGAGTAGTGCTCGAAAAGACCGGACTACCGATTCCAGATCTGATAATCGATGTAAAACCGAGAGTTAGTGATGTTATGACAAGGAATGTAATATCAATAAACGAGAATGATCCTATCAAAAAAGGAATAGATATACTTGTTGAAAAAGCAATTAGATCTCTACCTGTTGTAGATAAAAATCTAAAAGTTTTAGGGCTTTTTAGCGTTGAATCTTTTGCTAAGATCTTTCTTAAAGAGCTGTCTACCGCACGTTTAAATCTAGAAAAAGTCCTTATTGAGAACTTCCTCAAAATTTCAAACAGTAGGATTATTACGTCACCTGGTAATGGTTATCTAGAAGGACGAGTTTATGTTGGCGCAATGAGTGCTAAAGTTATTGCAAAAAGATCAGATGAAATCCGCGGGCAAATTTTAATTGTTGGTGACAGAGAGGATGTTCATTTGGAAGCAATCAGGGCAGGAGTTTCTACATTAATAATTAGCGGAGGTTTCGCACCTTCTAAGCACGTGCTATCAGAAGCAGAAAAGAAAGGTGTAAATATCATAGTTTCCCCACATGATACCTACACAACACTACGATTCCTTGATTTAAGCCAACCTATTAGGAAATTTTCTGAGTATCCCGTAATTATTACAGAGGAGGCTCCGGTATCCGAGTTAAGAGAATTAATGATCAGAAGAGGAACTAGAACAATTATTGTAACTGATGAACTCAATAGGCTCAAAGGAATCGTTACAAGAAGTGATCTTGTTAAAGATTACAGGAAAAAAATCGCGCTTGTTGATCATAACGAATACAGTCAGTCGGTAGCGGGCATAGAAGAAGCTGTTGTTGTGGCTGTTGTCGATCATCACAGAATTAGTGGCGATATTAAAACTTTAAATCCAATAATTTTCAGGGTTGAACCGTTGGGATCAAGTAATACAATACTCTGGAGAATTGCTAAGGAGATGAAAATCAATATACCTAAAAACTTGGCAGAAGCTATGTTATACGCAATTTTATCAGATACCCTATTATTGAAGAGCCCAACTACGACCGAAATTGATCGAAATACTGTTAAAGAAATTGTAGATATGCTCGAAATAGATCTTAAAGAAGCTATGAATTTTATGAGAATTGCGATGGCGGCTAATGAACCAAGCAATCCTTCTGAGATCATCAATAGAGATCTCAAGATTTTCGAATCTAACAAGACCTTATTTGGAATTGCTCAGATATTTACAACAAATCCAGCAAGTTATATCTCAATGTTAAATAGTCTAAAACAAGAAATGATGAAAGAACTGATGACAAGAAAGCTTAACTTTTTGGTTCTTATGATAACCGACTATATAGAAAACAAAAGCTATATTATGGCTGTTGGGAATACCACTGTTGTTGAAAATGCTCTTGGAATCGATCTATCTTCTGGGTACTCTGAAATGGCAGGGGTAACATCTAGAAAGAGCCAACTTCTCCCGAATATACTAAGATATCTGGAGGAAATCAGCTGATTGCTGCTAAGCATATCCAATAGTTGCTAGTTTTTCCGTTGGCTTTAGATAAGCATATAAAAACAGAAGCATCAATGAA
Organism: Thermoproteota archaeon; assembly: GCA_021163045.1. Lineage (GTDB taxonomy): Archaea > Asgardarchaeota > Njordarchaeia > Njordarchaeales > Njordarchaeaceae > Njordarchaeum > Njordarchaeum guaymasense. The sequence goes on from JAGGXM010000100.1 coordinate 4,018, forward strand.
TCTTATTCCCTTTCACCAAGTAAGGTTCGCTTTAATTTGTTGTAGTCCTCGAATGCGTTTGAGTCGACGTCTACTTTGAAAGCATCGATAAATTCCTCTAAGTCACTAGCAATAACTGGTTCGATAACTAATTTATTCTGCTCAATCCGTATCATAACTAAATTATGTTTATCTGTAAATTTTTTTCTCCATTTTGATGGCAAAACAATTCGGCCAAATTTATCAATCTTGCGGAATAGAATCTTATCTTCCAATATTAAAACCACCAAAAATTCTCTATATAGAAAAACTAAAGTTAGGCTTATAGAATTTTTCTATTGTAATTTTCTCTATAGCATCTTTTATCTCAAAAGATCTGACTAGCGGTTTAGATACAAAATTTTCCTAAATCCTATACTAAAAATTTTACCATGGATTCTATATGTTATACATTTTTATCTATAAATCCTACGATTTTACGAATTATATTAATTTAAAATTTGTAGAGATCTATTTTGCTTTATAAAGAATATGGAATATATCAAGAATGGAATAAATGAAAATAAAAATTCATAGAGAGATTGTTCAAAAATCCCAGATAAAATACTGCAAAAAGATAAATAGTAAATTACGTTTGTATTTGGTACCTACATGGTTTGTAGATGTATATTGGTATCGACCGTCACATAAGTGCTGTGCAATTCCTTTAATGTATGCACTTATGTGACGTGTAGCATCCTTATCTTAGTATAAAAGATAAGAAATCAGGAGAAGAAGTTACTATGTCAAAGCCTCTGATGCTACTTAAAAATACAAAGGTTATTCTCCTACTAAGTATCGTTATAGTAGGAGGAATAGGTGGCTTTTTTACATATCAATGGACAGCCTCAAACGAAGTAAAATCAAATATATCTGAAACGAGTATAGAAATTACATGGATGCAGCTCTTATCAATAAACCAGAGCGCTATGGATGTTCTTGTTAATCTTACTATTGATAATCCATCATCTCACACAGCGAATATTGAGGGAAAATCCCTAAATGTAAGTATATTAGCTGATTCGGAGAATGAAATTTATATAGGGACTATGAATCTCCAGAAACTTCGCGTAGGAAAAGGTATGAATCACATTTCGGCGAATTATACTATTATCTTAGCTAATCAGAACGCGTTCGATGAACTTGTAAATGCATTTCTTTCCGAAGAAGAAATCGGCATAAAAATTAGCGGCTATCTTAAAGTTAGTGTAACTGATCTATTAATTCCAGTGGAATCAACTGTATTTGTTGAAAAGACAATTACGGTGCCTGCATTAAATGATTTAAATGATTTGTCGATTAGTTCTTTGGAATTAATTGACGTTACTAATGATTCCCTTACATTCCAATTGAACATATCAGTGTATAATCCTAGCTACTTACGCGTGGACATTGCATCAATGAATTGGAGTGCCTTCTACAACGGTATACTTGTAGGTAGAGTCTCTGCATATAATGTACAATTGACGCATGGTACGAATAGATTTACTGCTATTGGATCCCTCGAAGTAAATGAGACATTAACAGTACAAGAACTGGTATCTAAATACATCTCTGGTGAAAATATCACAGTTATTCTTAACGGAAAGATCGCTATTGGTATGACTGGGGTATCAGATTACTACATCTCGAACATACAACTTCCAGTCAAGCTATCTGGGCAACCGAATATTCAAGTTTCTATTAATGAGCTAAGCTTCTATGAGTTCACAGAGAATGAAATAAATGCTCACGTAGCTGTAAACATTACGAATCCCTCAAGGATAACTGGAACTTTAAGAGCATTACTATTAGATGTGCTCTATGAAGAACAATTGCTGGGCATAGTTAATGTATCAGATATTCCTCTGACTCAAGGATCAAATATTGTACATGTAAATGTGACTTTCACGCCAGAAAATACAGAAATACTAACCGATTTAGCATCGCAGTATCTGTCTGGGCATCCTGTTGTCATTAAATTAAGAGGTTCCAGTACGGGTAATACTCTATCTACGCTGTTAAGTGGCTGGTCTCAGGAAATTGAGCTTAGAAGCAATCAAGGTCTCGAATTTAGAGTATTAAGTATTGGGCTCCTTAATTCGACATCAGATTCATTGTTTCTCCACTTTGATCTTCAGATAGTGAATCCAACAGATGCTAGAATCGAAATTGACAACTTCCTCCTGAATGTAACATTATCAAATACAAGCGATTACTTAGGAAATATTACAATCGAAAAACTAGAACTAGAACCAGGATTAAATAATATATCGATTGAAACCGAATTTTACCCTAGTAATACATCGCTTGTAGCCGATATTGTTGATGATTATCTAAGTGGTAACGAACTAAATTTTGTCTTAACAAATATAAATACTAACGATACGTTAATGGGAAGAATTCTCTCCGGAATTAAATTCAATGTTACTCTTCCTGGAGTAAATCCATTAGATATAGTCATTATATCAATATCTATACTAGATATAACTAGCGAAAATGTTACAATGGCTGTGAATGTATCAATTACTAATCCAACAGCATCTACTGTTCATATGGAAACGATATATTTCCAGACATATTATAAAGGCGAATTCTTAGGAAACGTTTCAGTTGGCCCCTTAGATGTAGATCCAGGGACTCATCTATATACAGTTAATGTGACATTTACGCCAGCCAATCAAACACTGCTCAAATTGTTGGCTACAGATTACGTAAATGGAATTCCTGTTAATTTAACGCTCCAAGGATGTCCTACAGGCGATGATGTCCTTTCGAAGGTTGTACAGAGATATCTTGCTTCGATTCTAGTTCCTCCGTTAGATTTGAATTTCCAAGTAGCGAATTTCAGCCTCATTAATAGTACCGAAACTACACTAGTTATCGGAATGAACGTCACTATAACAAATCCATTACAGACAGCAATCGATGTTTGGAATGTTACATTAGAGGTGTATTATAATGACATGTACATTGGCAATTGTACAATAGATTCACTTTCTCTGGTTCCTGGTACTGTAACCTATGAGGTTAACGGAACACTAGACGCTAGCGCTAATAGGACTAATATTAATCAATTTCTTTCTGAGTATATCGCGGGAGTAGATATACTGTTAGATGTAAGAGGAACAATCATGACAAATCTATCAGGACTAATCGAGGATTCCGTAATTCCAGTATCATTCCGATACACGCTTGTAGGAATTAAGAAAACATTAATAACAGATGTAAATCTTTACTCACTCACTATCGATCTTGGTACAATGACCATAGTTGCAACAACAATAGCGAACATTACTAACCCTATGGGCTTTAATATTTCAATTACTTATCTTGAGTATGATATCTATTTCGATGATACCGATGGCGCTGATGTTCAAGTAGGATTTGTTATTGTTTCATATCCGCCGAAATCAAACATATTAATCGATTCAATCGAGAAAGATCTATCCTCTAATCCCATTGAATTATCTGCGAATAGCAACACTACAATCTCAGAGGATATCAATATCCAAGATGAGGAACTTGCTGTTAGGTTATACGACGAGTATTATATAGATAATAACCTAAAAATAAATATCCTAAATGGAATAATGACCATCAAGATAGGTGTCTTCGAAGCTCAAGTACACTTTGAATTCTACAATGTACCCGTGTCTTAGCTCATCACATTTTCGCTTTTTAATTTTTATTTTTCATTATTTATACAAAGAAAACAGTTATTATTTTTAATAAATTAATAACTACTAACTATAGCATTCATCTTGACAGGAAAAAGCTATCTCAGGGGCTTTAGATGCAAACCAATTATACGCATGATGAGTTAACCGCAAGTATAGATAGGGTACTGATGGCAATAATAAAAGATGCAATCGAAAATCTAATTCCAGAAGGCGATCTGGGTTTACCATATTATAAAATAAAGCTGCTAAAAGATTCTCTCGATAAAAAAGTCTATGTTACTGTTAGGAGAATAAATAGACCCCCTACTTCGGGTACTAAAGAGAAACCAGATATAGAAATTTTCGGAGGCCATATTATAGTTGAGATTAAAACCAAAGAGAGCGATCTGGAGAGCGGAAAAAAGCAATTAGAGAGATATTTAAGGAAATATTATAAGGATGTCGCGAAAGCGGGAATAGTAACCACGGGACTGCACTGGGTAATATATCGTTATACTAAGGATAAGTTGGTAGAGATTGGTAGATATAAAGGTAATGAAAAGGAATATAGAAGTGGCTCTATTGAGCGAACTATAATATTAGAAAAAGATCTATGTGAAGCGTTAAGCAACCTAGTAAGGAACGTTCTTATACAATCAAACGCTTATAGATATCCACCAACACCCGATAATATCTTTAAGGTATTCTATACTGTAATTGCAGATGTATCCGATATTTTAAGGATAATGGATGAATACAACATTAGAAATAAGGCGATTTACTTATCATATAAGGAAATATTACTGAGAATATATAGTGAACTCAGTGATAATGAATTGGATATCCTATTTGCCACACATACAATACTTCAGATGATAGTAAATATGGCGTTCGCCGGTGCTATGGGTTCCCTAGAAAAAATGACGCCTCTTCGTATATGTGCTGGAGAGGGATTTAAATATGATATAACCGTACCTCACTTACTATGGTGGAAGGAAATCATTAGATCAGATAGTAAAGCAAAAGATGTAATTAGCGAAATATGTGATGATATTTATAGTAAAGCCCTCTTATTTGATTGGACGTTACCAATTGTTGAGGATGTTTTTAGTCATCTATATGAAGATTTCATAGACCGTGTACTGAGATATAAAATAGGCGAGTACTATACTCCATGGTGGTTAATAGAGTTCATAATCATGACAATGAAGAAGCATTTCAAATTAAATTTTAATGGAAAAATTGTATTTGATCCTGCTTGTGGAAGTGGTAGATTTCTTGTTAGGGCATTCCATGAAAAAATAGACTCCGGAGAGGATCCAAGAAAAGCCTATTATGAGATAATAGGGCTCGATATAAATCCCCTAGCTACAGCAATAGCCAGAGCAGAAGTTATGATCGCATTTAGCAGGATCGCTGATAAACAGGAAATTCCTGGGTCCCCCCTAATTTTCTGGGGTGATTTTCTTTCAAGTGAGATAGGTCTTCACGCAGAACTTGTAGATCAGTTAAAGGTAATGCTCAATAAACTTAGTTACCTTATCTTCCATGACAAGAGAATAATGACGTATTTAAGTAATTTGGAACAGAATAAATTATTAGTTTTTCTATCCCGGCTTGAAGAAAGATTGGCTCAAATTTTCAGGAAACTCGGAAGGGGAGAGCACTTTAATGATGTATTATTACACATTAAGAAGCTCCAAGTATATAATCTCATGGATAATACGATTAAGTATCTTATCTTAAATATACTAGAAGATAGTGGCTTTATAGGAAATATTATAAAACTAATAGAGGAATACGGCGATGAGATTTGGGCGATACCGATTTCGTCACATATATTTATGACCTTTATTAGTAAAGTACGCCCTAACATCGTGCTAACTAATCCACCTTGGCTTAAATTAAGCGAATTACCTAAATCTAAATGGGGAGATAATGTTAAGGCATATATAAAAGATAAGATAGTAAATAAATATAGGTTAAATATACCTGGCCTTTCTAAGGTTAGCATGGCTGGTGATATAAGTACTCTTTTCTTATTTGTAATAATGAATATATTAAATAAAGAGGAAGGATATGTAGGTATAGTTATGCCTGCTGAACAAAGTTATAGCCCTAGGAGTCCACATGGTGTGGGCAAAATATTCACATATACTGTATTATTAGAAAATAACGCAGAAGGAGCTGCCATATACGTAGGTGATGCATTTAAACATGGTAGAAACGCAACCGTTTTAGTTGTAAGAAGGAGGAAGGGAATTGACAGTAAAAATTAAAGGCTATATACTTAGAACAAAAGGGAGTCTTAATAAAGATGATTCTTTGGATCAAAGTCTTATAGAAGTTGAATATATCGAGGATTACGAGGAAAACATAAAATACCTGATGCAATATTTCTCGAAAAAATCGGAATTGTTAGGAATTGAAAAAATCTATAAACAAGGATCACTAATAAGGCCTCAATTTTCTGGTCATAAGAAGAAATATGAGAACCCAGCTATAGGATTAACCTTATCTATTGGTACATATGATAAAACCCGTGGAGTTTTTAAAAAATGCTCTCCTTTGAATTCAAGTGAATTAATAGAGAAATACAATTACCGTGAAGTGGAGATTGTACTTAATGAGTCAGAGTTGTTCAACTATTTAGCGTGGTTCGTAGACCTTAGTCAGCTATATCCATTTGCAATAGTAAGAGTATTCAAAATATTTTACAATGAGAAAGATGGGGAACTTAAAAGCTTTTTACGTGGGGTATACAAAGATTATAAAGAAGCTCTGGAGATTACCTTCGAGCATCTGAAAATTCCTAGAAATCCCTCGATAACAAAGAATAACATGGATAAATACATCGTTTTATATCGATGCCAGAGATGTTTTGTTTCAGCCGTAATAACACCAGACGTTATCAGGGAAATGTTTAGTAAAAAAATTGTAAAATTAATCTTCAGCAATACGATCTCATATCTCATAACGGAAAGTAGTGAAATAGCATATTATTATTCTACAATCTTAAATTATTTAGCCTATAAAGTTAATGAATTAAAAGGTTCTTATATTCTCAACCAGTATGGTCGGCCAGTAGAGGCAATAAAAATTGCTGGACTTGAATGGAATGAAGAAGATTGGCAAATAAGAATAGCAAAGCTATCTAAGGAGATTTACGCAAAAGCAAGAATTATTGTGCTTAGGTACTTAGGAATTCCAGATACCGACTCAAATTACTCAAAATTATTTGAACTCGTTGATGAAGGAAGAGACATATTTATAAAAAATAAACTTGGAGCAATAACGGTAAAAGTTTTAGAGAAATTACTAACGGAAATAAAAGAACTAAAACAGGCATTTCAGATTATAGATAAGCATACTAAACGTGAAAACATAAAGAAATCTATAGAAAAAGTCGCTAACATACGGCCTATAAATAAAGTAGGAATCTCAGAAAATAGAGTAACTCGTCGTACATTAAAAGACTTCAC
>JAGGXM010000055.1 GCA_021163045.1 Thermoproteota archaeon
GTATTATGGGATATATACAAAAATTATTGATTTCTCGACCAGTGACAATCCACTCACTAAAAAATCTATTCACGAAAATAATGAATATAAAAACTTGATAACGGTAATGAAAACAGCACTACCATCTACAGATTGGGTTCCACCATTACTTCATTTTTATAGTAAATTTGGTGATGAGTTTTTGTTGGCATTTCTGAAGAAATTAGAATTCAAATTTAGTGGTGATTGGATTCTATATCTTACTCCTACACAAAGAATTGAAAATATGAATAGAATTCTCAAGAAGATAGATAGTGCAGACTCTCCAGAAGAAGTATTAAATGATGAAAATATTTTCGAAGTTAATCTAGATGCTCTTCGAAATGCTTTATCAGGAGATATCTACGGAAAAAGATTTACCAAATATGTTTTATTGAAATATGAGTTTTTAATTCAGGACAATTCTCAATTTATTGGTAATTATTCTTTGATTAGTGTAGAACATATATTACCACAAAACCCACCAGAAAATAGTAAGTGGCGAGAGTGGTTTACAGATGAGGAGATAGAACAATATAAACACAAAATAGGGAACTTGGTTTTACTAAATCGTAGGAAAAATTCATCCCTCTCGAATTTGGATTTTGATAAGAAAAAAGAAAGATACTTTAAAGGCAGTATATCAACGTTCCCAAGTATAAATCACATAATGCAGAAAACAGAATGGAGAAAAAAGGATATAGAGAAAAGAACTAACGATATGGTCAAAAGACTAACACCTGCATAAGGTGATAATAGTGATTGTGCGGCTGCGGGATACGCTTCGCCACTATCGTAGCTTGCCCCTAACGGGGTCGCCTAACAAGCGGGTATGCGGCCCGCTACCGCTCACCCAAAATCCCGACTACTGTCGGGACTTCGCATATCCGCAAAAACGTTAAGTGAAATCGTGAACGAAGGATATATAGGCAGGAATGAATAAAAAGGGAAAGGAGGAATAGGGATGTTAAAAGTTGTTGTGTCATGGAGCGGTGGTAAGGCTAGTATGTTATCCAAGCAACTCTTTATGAAGAAAAGACAGTTAAGTAGAACTTACGATCTTCCACCCATCAGTCGTTCTGATCCTAACGAGCGAATATAACAGTATTCTTCAGCCTCACCAAATGTTCCTTCGAAACGCTTCGCAAATGTTTAATTATCATAGGAATTAGAATTTGAAGGTCAGATGCAAGGTTTCGTTGAGTTCTCATGGTTCTAACGGAATTCTATCTTCTCGTAACTTATTTTCTTAATTAGCTTAAATTTTGGAACATGACATCTTCCGTAGTAGTTGACCAAGAGATTTTATCATAACTCCCATATTCCTAATGAGCTTTTATTTAGAGATAAGGAGAGGTTAAAACTATTAAAATTCCTTCTAAACGGAATCAACACCTTCATTTACGGTAATGTCGGTTCTGGCAAAACAACCTTGCTGAAGTCCATCATTGAAGAATTCAACTCCGTTAATAATGCTAAAGTAATTTATGTTGATGCAACTCTTCATCAAACAACTAACAGCATATTAAGGGAAGTTTTATCTTCCATAAGTCCTCTAAGCGCCATTTCAAAAAGTAATTCTTATTTAATCAACAGGCTTAAGGAAAAGTTGAGAAATAGAAGGGTTATCGTATGCGTAGATCATTTTGAACATGTAACTCAAGCTGACATAGTTGATAAGCTACTTAGCCTAGGTATCAACATCGTTCTAGTCTCAGACAGTAAGGAAAGCTTCGAAAAAATAAGCGACATAGCTAAGTCTAAGATAACAAATATTCTTCAAATTCCAAAGTACGATTTTAAGCAGGTAAGGGAAATACTTCTCGAAAGGGGCGAGACTCGCGTTAAAACCTAATTCTTATGATGAAAGAGTTATCTCGGAGATTTCAAGGAGATGTGGTGGAAACGTTGCACTAGGTATAAGCTTGCTTAGAACTGCTGCCAGTGTTGCTAAAAGCGAGAATAGAAGCATGGTAAAGAAAGAAGATATGCCTAATAATATAGTTGAAAATTCTAAGCTTAGTGATGATCAAAGAATAATTTACGAAATAATTGAGGAAAGAAGGAAGATTAATTCAAGTGAACTTTATAGGGAGTATTGTAGAAGAGTTAAAAATCCTGTTAGTGATAGGGCATATAGAAACTACATGAAGAAAATGGCGAGATTAGGGTTAGTTGAAGAGAAGAGGTATGGAAGATGGAGAAAATACGAAATAATTATATGACTATAAGGTATCACTTTAGAAGCACTATTTCATTTAGGACAGTTTATTGGTAGAATGCTAATCCTATCTAATCAACCTAAATAGTTTTTCTTGCCATATCCTTACTCTAAACGTTAAAATTAAAAAGATAAGGTGATGGCTATGATTTTATTAACTTAAATAAATGGGTTAACTCACAGAGATTTAATAAGGGATGCCTTTAGGCTCAAGTTCCTTGATATCCTTAGTTAACTCTTTAAAGCTAAAACTCTCGACTAGATTCTTATTAACATAGTATTTTAATAAGTAATCTTTCTTCGTTTTTAGATATTTAACCACAACTTTCGCCGTGGTACTTCTTCTAAGATTTTCTGCAGAGATCGTTATCTCAAACTCCAACTCATCTTCTAAATTCTCTTGCTCTACGGGAAGCTTTAAAAGTACCCTAGGCAAAACATCCGTACCATATTCACTATGAACTTTTAGCAAGTACTTCTTACTTCCATACTCATATTTGTAAATATCAAAGAGAACTACCTTGCCAGAACCCCTTACAGGTATATGAGTTACATGTTTATACTCATATCCTTCCTGCCCCTTACCGATGTAAACCGGTAACGTCCAAGGAAGGGCCTCGCTTCTTACAATAACCCTTTCAGTGTTAGGTTTCCAAGCTCCATCTCTAAAGACGTATTTAATAGGTACTAGATAGTCCACCGACTTTGGATCCTGAAAGCAATATCCTTATCTATACGAATTAATTAATAAAGATATAATGGAATAATCGACATGAAATGAAAAGGAATGGTAAAACTTTAGTATGATAGTAATTAAAACTTTAGATAGTCATTCTTTTAGGGGGAGTTAGGTGGTGCCTCGAATTCCATGGCGTATCCGTATTGACGTTTATTACTATCAAAAACGTGTGGACTCTACATTACTTGGATTATGGGGAACAGCTTTAAATAATAGACTTACAGAAATTTCTAAAAAATCTTTAAACACACCTGTTTTTAGATCTATTTGGATCTCTATTCCAGTACTTAGACATTACATCGGCAAATGTATGGAGGAGTTAGTAGTTAGTCCAGAACTTGATTTTGCAGCATATTGGTATTCGATTTCCCCATCATTACCTAGTTTTTACACACCACTCGTCTATTTTGGCGGGCAGACAACATATGTCATGAGCAAAAGTGCAGCCGCCGCTATAGGGGAAGGTGTTGCTGGTTTTGTTTCGGAGAATATCTTTGGTATAGATTTGATTTGTAGACCAATAGGCATAGCACCAGATCTATTGGGTGTAAAAAACGGTGTATACTACCTTATAGAAGCAAAGGCCACAAGTTCCAAAGGCAATATAGTTGACGGACTCAAAAAAGCAATTAAAACACTTATTGAAATCATTAAGAGCGAATTAAGTGCAGAGTATGTCAATAGAGGAGAAATTGCAGGAATGGGAATCGTAACATATTTCGAGAAGATTAACCGATTCTTGACATACGTCATAGAAATGACAACGAGGTAAATACATATGAAAGAAATAATGTATTTAAGATGGGCATTTATAGCATTCTGGGCAGGAGACTTTGAAAAAGCCTATAATTATTATATAAAAAGTGCTGTATATACACTAAGAGAAAGAAAATTTACGGCATTCAGAGTTTTATTAAGGTATGCCGTAATTAGCGGTTTTCTATGCAAACTTACAAAGTGGAAATTTAGGCGTCTAGCTAAACTTGACGAGTATATAAAAGTTATAGAAAATGAAATAGAGAAAGAAATTAAGCATTTTTTAGTAAGAGAAGGCAAACCCCCCGAAAAAGCTGAGCGACTACTTAATCAGATAATAAATGAAGTTAAAGATACGGAAATTAGAAAATTCAGAGGACGTCTTAAAATCGAACTTGCAGAAAAAGAAATTCCAATAGAAACACAAAAATACGAAATTATTGGGAATAGATTTTATGGATATCTTAGAGCTGGAAACATATATATCGCAAGATCTTACATTAGAGTCCCTGCCAAGGTTAATTTATCAGAAGTAATGAAAACATTCCAAAATCTGTATCCAAACGGCTACTTAAGAAAAGTTTCGGAGAAAATATTAGAAGCTAAAATTGGTGAAATAACATTTATAATAAGGGACGACACCGTGATAGAAGCAGAAGGACCAATATGGGGAGAAAAATTCCGAGAAAAACTTAAAACATTAGCAAACAAAATAATCGATGTAAATATCGAATGATTAGAGAAACGAATTTAGAGAGACGATATGAACATGTTATGTCAAAGGAGATAACATTATTTTAAGTAGATTAACTAAGGCGCTTACGGATTTTTATGAACAACAAATTTGGATAGGTGAAAATATTAAGTCAAAATAAGTTTAAATCGACTATTGAACTTGCTTTCTCTACGGTATTTTTACCTCTTCATTAAAGCAAGGAAACATTTTTCTAAGCAGGAAGGTTACACTGGAACGTTTCCCAAGGCGTTACGAAGACCAAAGTGTTGTTTGTTAAGTACTCACTATATACATCTATCACGATCCAGAAGTAATTACCCGATACTAAGTAGCTCCCCAGATATTCATGCTGAGGCTCAGACCAAACATCCTTGAACTCTCCACCTCCTTGACGATAACTTATACCAAATAAGCTTCCTGCGGTTGTAGGTATGGCATATAAGTTGTGTGTTTCGTTAATAGTCTCTACAAACCACAATTCATGCCCAGTTAGAGATTCTTCAACAGTTAGTAAGTAGATCGGTAGCATTTCTTCACTTAAAGTTTCTTTTTGACCAAATTCATTGAATTCATAGTAAGCA